>JAGNHB010000035.1 GCA_018001935.1 Acidobacteriota bacterium | reverse complement strand
GCAGCGGCTGCCGCTGCGGCCTCTGCGAGGCCTCAAAGGTATGGATCAAGAAGGGGCCCGAGACCCTTCTTGATCCATTAGCTTATTTTTAGTGGATTTTTGTCTAGACAAAGGGGAGCACCGCAGGGTCCGAAGCCCATTCCCACCCGGCTTTCCCCGCATCGATCACCGGCTGGAATGTCAGGTTCCAGGCCAGTTCCGCGGTGTCAATCAGCTTTCTTCCGTAGAAACCGAAGGGATCGGATTTAAACTGTTGCCATTGATCCTCGGCGTAACGCAGGGTTCGTTCATACGTTTCCCTGGCCATCGACCGGACCTTGTAGTAAACGCGACGGACTTTGGCAATGGGATCGAAGTCGGGGTCGCGTTCCTGCTGCCACTGGTCCATCGCCTTGCTGACACACTCTGGCCAGATCCCCTGGTGCTGGGGGGCCGCGCGGGACAGGCTCAGCGGCCAGCGCGCCTTGCTCTTGGCCACCTCGTACGCCGCCAGGGAGCCGCCCTCCGGCAGGTCCTGGTCCGCCGACGGGCGGGCGGCGGACTCCGAACCCCCCAGGTCCCCCGTCTCCAGCGTCGCCGCCGGGACCGTGTCCTCCGCCGAGCGGCCCGACGGGTCCACGAAGCGCGTCGGCGACGCGTTGGCGTAGAGATACTTGTGCAGGCTCACCGGGGCGCTTTCATCCCCGGGGTCTTCGTCCTCCGAGAGGAAGCGCCCCGCCTCGGGGTCGTAGAAACGGGACTGCGCAAAGAACAGCCCCGTCTCTGGCTCCGCCTCGAGGCCGGTGAAGGTCAGGCGGTTGTCGTCCTCGGCAAAGGCCGACGCCAAATTGCCCAAATAGGCGTCCCGGTCAACGAAACCGTCGAGGCCCAGGTCCGGAGCGGTGAGGCACGCGCCTCCCGCCTCCAGTTCACGATGGTTGCCCCAGGCATCGTAAAGGTAGGCGTTTTTCACGCTCCCGTCGGAACCGGTCACGTTCACCGTGGAATTGAGGCCATCGGCGTGGTGGAAGAGGGTTTGGAGGGAAGATGGGAGGTAAGATCCCGGACCCGCGTCGGGACGACGCGTGGGAACCGCGTTGCCGTCGTCGCCAAGCCTTTCCCTCGCCAGGACCCCGATGCCGTGGAGGTAACGCTGCACCGGGTGGTACCCGCCGCCAGGGGACTCGCCCAGCTCCGCCAGGAGCGCCTCACCATCATGGACGTAGCGCCGCAGGTCGGTAACCGCCGTCCCATCCGGACGGAAGGATGTCCCCGATTTCCACACCCGGCGCCCCGACCCGTCGTACGCGAAGGGGGCCATCATTCTGTTCGGGTACCGGATGGCTTGCAACCACCCGTTGGACGTCCACCCGGAGGCGACCATCCAAGCGGAGCGGACAGAGAAACTGGATTGGCAGGAGAGAGAGGAAACCGCCCCGGTCACCATCGGGCGAACCGCTGCCGGGAGGACTGATGCCCACAGAGCAAAGCTCACCAAGACAAGCAAAGCGGGGACGATTCCACCCTTAGGCCTAAGGCACAGGCCTTCCTCACTGCCAAGCCGCCCCACCGCTGCCCGAAGCGAACCAATCGCTATGTCCTCTTGATTATTCATCACCTGCGCTTCTACCAGCTATCTCTCCCTGATTTTATTGGGATTAGACAAAACCTGGCACCGATATCCTTACCGGTCCGACCCCAGCGCAGCATCTTGACCGCCCTGCCACACCGGGGGAGAGATAAACGAAATGATAAGGGCCAGAAACAACATGTGTACTAACCATTATGATAGTTCAATCCGTGGACAAACCGCGCGGCCCCGGGCATTACGTAAAAACCTGCTTTGTTGCGTTCAGAGTTCCGTTTAATCCATGATGCTAATCGGTTGTACCACTTACGGAACGACTCACTCTTATTAACCGTTTCTTGTGGAAAGGATGAAACCCAATCGTTAAACTCGACCCAAAGACGACCATTATCGAGCCTGCTATTGTTCATACAGCATCTCGAAAACTCAATGATTTCATTCGGCAGTGGATCAATGATGTAATGCTGCTGTCGAGGGATGTATTTCAACTTCGGTTCTGGGCTTATTCCCCCATGCCAAATAGCTACTTTGAACCAACACAGCTCTCCCCTCTCGGGTAAATCAGAAATACTTTTTAGATTTGGTGTATCACTCCAAATCCTGAAGATGCAAACATTGGGATCCGAACGGAGAAACCCTAAAAACTTCTGCTCGTCTTCGTTTGTCATATAGAAGTTAATTTGATGGCCCATGTCATTGCTCCGTCAATATTTATGGAAGATCTTCTTGGCTTTGCGCACTTCAGGGGAGTAACGAACATCCCGGAGAGCATCACGTTCGCGAGCAACAGGTATCATAGGTTTTGATTTTAGGGTTTTCCCGACTTGATGAACTTCAACGATCTCTCTGGTTACAGGATCTCTTGCCACTACATCCATGTAACGAGCAGCCTTTTTACCATTCACTGTTTTAATGGGTACCTCGAAGTCAGGTATGAGGCCTCTTGCTTCAATTTCATCAGCTATCTCCGCTACTTTGCCTCGGTGCGCGGGATTACCAAGCTTACCATATGGATTTGGCGGTCCACTGTTTGGGGCAACAGGGGGACCGGACGTTCGAATGCGGGCGCCGAAGGGATAAACTCGGTGCGATGTGGGGATTATTTCGGGTTTGGCCTGACGTGAGCGGTTGTCTGAAAGGTTTTGACCCCCGACGCGGGTTTCGGCCAAACCGGCGGCGGGGCGGCCGAACGCGGCGGCCGCGTCAGGGACGGACCCTAACCCGGAGGCCGCGACGATGTTCGCCGGGAGCAAGGTCGTGACCAGGGCCAGCAGGATCAGGACGGGCAGCCCCAACCCATCTCCAAAAGCCCGGAAAGTCCTTATGATCGATTGACGCGTCGTCGATTGCGAATTCAGTCGCTATATCTCCTTTATCTGATTTGTGTTAGTCGGCATCAGGTGCCTTTTTCCTTTTGCGTTAAACAAAAATATTCCTTCTGGCCCTCACAATTTAAACGGCCAAATCAATGGCTTCCCTTTAAAATACTCTTTAATGTCATTGCCATGCCAAAGGACCTTCTGAACATAGCCTTTTTTCAATAATTCATCCATAGACGCATCGTTTCCTTTGATATAGCTAACTCCCTCTTTTGCTTGTATCGTCCACACTGTCGCGGAGCTGCCGAAGAAAAAGGTCGGCAAGTTATCCATAACGTTATCGACTGGTGAAAATCCAACTTTTTTCCAATTACGGACAGAATATAGGTTTACATAGACGACAGAGTCTTTGTATTCCAAATCAAACTCCCCCGTCGCTGGGTTTGCCAATTGTATCAATAATCCAAATCCATCGGAACGTATCACCTTAACAAAACCTGTATTTCCGGCATCCAGCTCGATCTCAAGTAGATCACCTGGTAAAGACTTGCATTTTGCCATCAACATCCTCCAAGCTTGCTTTTCAGATACTCTTGGCCTCTGGCACGCATCTCGATCGCTTTCGGATCGGTACGGGCAGGTCTTATACTGTGGTGCTGTTTCAGTGGAACAGCCTCGCCGCGCGCCTTGGCTGCTTCAATTTCACTTTGCTCGACCCCACGACCAGCTAAACGACCGGGTATATCTTCATGTAAAGGAAAAACTTTTCGTCCTTCTCTATCCCATTCGGCCTGCCTACGCAGAAAATCATCCGTCAACCCAATGTAGCCGTCCTCACCCTGATAAACCGTATGCGGATCGGTTTGCCACCAAGGGGAAGTGTGCCAATCACCATGTCCACCATTGTGAACAAGAATCCCCACAGAGCCTACGAAATAGTTATGTTTCTCTTCAGCGACGAAGTTGTACGTGGCTTCAGGGCAATCAAGTTCGCGAATAACAAGAGATTTTACTTGCCTTGAGAAGCCATCAATCAGGCGTAAGGTCATTCCGGTCTTTAGAAAGGCCGCTTCAACCCATCGTTGCTCAGAATCGACCCAGAATAGATGCCCCCGTGTGGCACGGATTATCTCCTCCCCCACCTGGATATCCACCCAGAAATAAGTGAAATTCCGGATGGTCTCGAGGACTTTCCTCTCAACAACTCCGCTCGTCTCAAAATCAAAGGCATAAACAGTGTCACCCTGACAAACACTTTCAATCTTCTTCGTGCCGTATGGCGTAGAGATCTCTGTGCCAGCCGCAAAGCAGATTCCCCCGTTTGGGGCATCATTTGGGGGGACGGTTGCAGGGGAGACGTCGTCGGCGGCTTCGGCGGCGTCGTCGAGCTTCCGGGGGAGGCCGGTGGAGGTTCCCGGCTCCACCGTGGCCGGGTGGCGGACAACGGTGGGAGGCGGTTTCCGGACCGCCGTGCTCCGACGGGCATAGTAGCCTTGGTACCCCCGCCCCTTCCTCAGCATCCGGCCGGCCGGGTCCCCGACGTGATCCGCGCCCCGGGCGAGCTGCCGCATCCGCCGGGCGAGGCTCGACCCGTGGAAGGCCTTGTACCCCGCCTTCAAGCCTTTGCCGGAATACTTCGCAAGACCGAAGGCCAGCGGCGCCCCCCGGCCCGCACCCGACAGCGTCATCTGGAAGACGTCCCCGCTCAGCGCGGCCGACCTGTACTCGGCCCCGCTCAGTCGCCCCGCGGCGAACTGATCGTGCTGCGCCGCCGCTTCCCGGCCGTAGGTGTAGTGGTCGTCCCCCAGAAACGACATCGCCGTCTCGAAGCGCTGGTACGCACCCCCGGGGTTCCGAAGGATCGCCCCCTTCGGCCCCTCGATCGTCTCCGGTTTCTGCGCGACGTCCCTCAGCGCTTTTTCCAGGTGCGACGCGTCCCCCCGCATCAGGCCCAGGAACGCCCGCATCCGCAGCGTTCCGTCCCCCCCGAACATGGACTCCTGGCGGCCATCCTCCTCCCCATACGTCGCCGGGTTGTCCACCCCGTACAGGTACCCGTGCTGCGTCAGCGGCATCCGCTCCGTCCCCGGCTCCGGGTCCGTCGACAGGAATCGGCCCGTCTCCGGCTCGTAATACCGCGACCCCGCGTAGTAAAGACCGCTCTCGGGCTCGAGTTCACTTCCGTCGAAGCCTGTGCGGTCTTCATCCGACGCGTACGCCCCCGCCAAATCGGCCAGGTACGCCTCCCATGACCACAGCCCCCCCGGATCCAGCCCCGGCGTCTCCTCGCACACCCCCCCGGCCTCCAGTTGCCGGAAGTTTCCCCACGCGTCGTACAGCCGCCCCGACACCACGATCCCGGCCGCCGACGTCCGGTTCACCGCCGAGCCCCGCGCGTCGTCGTGGCAGAACCGGCTGGCGCCTCCCGCGCCCACCGTCTCCTCCGCCACCAGGCCCTCCCCGTACACCCGCAGTCGCCGCACCGCCGGCGCGCTCCCCAAACCCTCCAACTCCGCCAGCAACTCCGTCCCGTCCCACACGTAGCGCCGCGGGCCCGGCAGCGACAGACCCGCCTTCCACACCCGCCGCCCCGACGCGTCGTACGAATACTCCGCCAGCGTCACCGGCAACGCGCCCGCTGTCTCCTTCACCACCCGGCGCAGACGGCCCGCCGCGTCCCAGGTCAGGGACAGCCGCCCTGTCTCCGTCCCGGGAAGGATTTCCCCCGACCCGTCCAACTCGCCCGTCAACCGGGACACCACCTCACCGCGCCGGTTGTGGACGTAGCGGACGCTCCGCCCCGGCGTCAGCGCGTCCCGCACCGTCACCAACCGGTTCCGCCCGTCGCAGGCGAAGCTCCGCTGCTTCACAACGCGCACCCCGCCCCCGGCCACGGGGACGGTCTCCTCCTCCGTCAGGCGGTTCCCGGCCCCGTCATACGTATAGGCCGCGTGCCGCCCGTCCGGGTAGTCCACCCCCGTCAGCCGCCCCTGCCCGTCGTACGTGTAGGCGGTCGTCTGCGGCGCGGCGTCCCATCCCGCCGACCGGCACGCCGGCACCGCGTTCCACTCCCGCATCGCCGTCTTGTTGCCATCCGCGTCGTAGTCGTACTCGAAGCGGCTCACCTTCAACCCGTCAGTGGTCCGCGTCGTGTCGATAGACGTGATTCTCCCTACCGGGTCGTAGGCGATCTCCGTCCGAACCCCGTTGGGATAGACGACCGTCTTGAGCCAGCCCTGAGGATAATAATCGTAGTGTGCTTCCCAAGGGCTTCCCTCTGGCGATTGCCGACGGCTGATGTCCGTCAGGCGCCCGGCTGCGTTTCGAGTGTAGGACACCGAAGGTTGCCAGTTCGCCGTCCAGTCTTCTCCGGGATACCCAATTCCCGCCCGGTTGCCCGACCGGTCGTGGGCAAAACCTGTCCGGGCCCCTCCGTAACCCTCCCGACGGCTCTCCAGCCGCTGGAGACCGTCATAGGCAAAGAAGGATGTGAACCGCACCCGCTTCCACGTCCCCCAATCCCCGATCACCTGCCCCGCGCCATATCCGGAGGCATCGGCGCGGCAGAGTTTTTCCTCCTTGATTTCCAGTACATTATCATTTTGATCGTAAGCGTAGTCCGTTCGAACAGGGACATCGGGGATCTCCCCAGCCGACCGCCCCGGAGAGAGCGCGACCGGAACCCCCTGGACCGGCCCCAAGGAGGCGAGGACCGCCTCCGGAAGTTCTACGGCCTTGAGCCTCCCCCACTTGTCGAAGGTACGTTTCTCTTCCACCCCTTCAGGGTCGAGGGCGCGAACCAAGTTCCCGAGGGCATCGTAGGCGTAATTCCACTCCGAGGTCTGACTGGCGCCATCCTGAAATCGTTTTAGAACCAGGCGGTCCCAAGGGTCCCACTCCTGCTCCAGGAATCGGTTTTCGGGATCGATGCGCCGCAGAAGTCTCCCGGCGGCATCGCGCTCGAAAGTCCAGGTCCCGGCTGTCGGGCCACCAGCATCCAGCGTCACCTTGACCAAGTCGCCCTTCTCGTCGTACTCGAAACGGGTTTCTCGCCCCAACGGGCTCCTGCGAAGCACCTCCTGTCCCAACCCGTCATAGCTGGCAGAAGTCATATTACCCAGGGCATCGGTGGTGGACACCCTCTCGTTGCGCTCGTTGTAACCGTAGACCCAGCGTGGAGAACCCGACATCCCGCAATCCGTCTCGGTCAGGCGGTTTCCCACCCGGTCGTAGGTGTACGCACGCAGACAATAAGCCCCTGTTTCCTCAACGCTCCCGTCGGAAACCTCCTTCAAGCCGTCTTCCTGTTTGACCAATCGCCCGAAGCCGTCATAGGTGTTTCTCGTCGCACGTCCATCGGCATCCACTTCGAGAACCACCCGGTTGGACTGGTCGTACTCGCGCCGTGCCATGCGAACATCACCCACCCAAGGGCCACCGTCCGCATGGCTGACTCGAACCGCCAGACGATTACGCAGCACTTCCCTCCCCAGTGGGTCGAGGAGCACCCGGGTGGCGTTGCCGGCCCGGTCGTATTCGGTTCGCGCATTCATGGGGTCGGCATACTCCACACGTTGCGGTTTTCCGGCATTTCCGGAAAAACGTGACCGCTCGGCCTCGGTCTGGCGCTTCGGTGAGTCGTCCTCCGCCTCAACGGCCTCCTGGAACTCCGTCAACCGCCCCAGACCGTCGTAGCGGGTACGGTCGACCCAGCCGTCCTTCCGCCGGTGGTAGACCTCTCGGCCTTCACCGTCGTAACCGAAACGTTCCTGCCGGTACTCTTCCCAGCATTCATGGCAGAACGTGTTCTCCGGATGCAGAACCAGGACATCCCGCCCGGATCCATCCTCGAAGTGGAAGGTTGTACGCCCCAGGACATCCGTATCCTTCCACCACACCCCAGTGGTCCCGTCGGAAATGACCGCGGCGGGATCATCCAGTGACGAAAACTCCGCATACTCGAAGAAATGCTCCTGAGACCAGGCACTGCTCCCGCTCACCTCTCGAAGCAACTCTTCGGTCTTCTTCCGTCCCAAGGCATCATAAGTGAAACGACGGGATATCCATCGTTCCGGCGTTTTGGATTGTTCTGCCCGCTGCTCCCGGACCGTGCCGTCAGGGTTGAAGGCCTTTTCCAGACGAAACCCCGAAGCATCGGTCTCGCGTACGGCAAATCCCTGTGGGGTGCGCAACCACGTCCGGATTCTCCCCTCGGCATCCTTCTCTTCTACAACACCACCAAAAGCATTCCATCGGGTGGATTTTTCAATCCGGGATCCCTGGGTGTCCTGCATCGCTTCCAAGCAAACTTTGCCCAGACCATCGGTAAGCGTCTCGCGTGTCGTCCCCGTAGACGCTTCTGTTTCAAGCGTCTTGAACCCTCCGCCCGGCAAATCGAGGTAAGCATAAGTCCATCTGTAGATAAAACCACCGGAACTTTCGCCGACCGCGCGCCCCGATGCGGATACCACCTTGGATTTCGGTCGATCAAGTGCGTCATAGGTAAAGCTCGTGACCAAGCCCCGAACTTCATCTCTCTCCTCGATAGGGTTGCCTTTCCTGTCAAATTTCCAAGTTGCACTGTTACCTAATGGGTCGATGGTCCGCGTACGGCGACCGAAGCCATCGTATTCATGGATGGTCTTCGCGCCGGTCTCATCCGTTTCCCACAGAACCCACCCCTCCAGATTGAATCCTTTCCCTGAGGCGAAGCGGTTCTCCGCTGCCGGAGGGGCCCCCGCCACCGGGAACGGAAGGGCATCATTCGGTCCTGGTGCACTCCCGACCTCCCAACTTTTCCGACCGAAACCGTCATAGACGTAAATCGTCCGGCGACCATATTCGTCTCGTTCCAAGGTCTTCCGCCCGCGAACGTCGTACTCGTTGACGGAAACTCTTTTCCCGTCAACGTCGTGCGTGAGTTCGAGGTTTTGCGCGTTGAATGTCCGCAGATGAACTTTTCCGGAAGGATCGACATGCCGTTCAAGGTTCCCGTTGAGGTCGTAACCGAAGGTCTCGAACCAAGCCCCCCCTCCGTGCCATGAAGGAGAGAAGGAAGTCTCCTTTCGGGCCACCCGACTCAAAGCATCAAGATGTATACGCTCTTCGAGGACCCCGAGCCCGTTCCCGTCCGTCTGACGGCGGAGGCAGATCTGTCCGCCGGGGTGGTAGGAGAGGGATTCTACCATCGAGACCGCAAGCTCGCCTGTCAGTCCATTCCCAACCTGGATTTCAACCGGCCGGTGCATCCCGTCGTACGACGTTCGCTTGATGGCCCCCGTGGGGCCTTTTTCGACCAGGAGCTCTCCCCAGTGGCTCCACGTTTTCTCCTCCACCCGGCCCAAGGGATCGATTTCAACGGCGGCCCGGCCGTGAACGTCGTACCCCGCATACTTCGTTTTTCTTCCCAGCGTGTCCGTGCTTGAGATCAGATTCCCCTGATCATACTCGTAAATCGTTTCATGGGTCTCCCTGGTGTCCCCTACCATCGCCGACTCGGTATCCCGGACGACGTGCCCCCTGGCATCCAGCTCCCATCGACGTTCGATCCCAAGAGGCGATTTTTCGTATACCTTTCTGTTGTAGACCGGGTCCCATTCCCATGTCCAGACGGCAGTCACGTCCCCTTCAGTGGGATTTTCAACCTGCTGAATGACATTACCGCGGTTATCGTACTGATAGTCGCTTCGGGAGCCATCGGGCCGGGTTTCCGACTTCTTGTTCATTACGGGGTGCCCGGCTGAATCGAAGGCGTACCACTCATATGCAGTGATGGCATTGTCGCTGAGGCGGATGGTGGTCACCAAGCTGCCCCGGTTGTCGAATCGATATTCCGTCAGAAAACCCTTGGGATCCTTGACGGTGGTCTTGCCCGGAGCGTACTGGAATTCGGTTGGAGATGGCTGGTCCCCATCCCGGACGGAAACCACCCGGAAGATGCGACGTCCAGGTTGATCGGCAGCGGGGGGCTCTTCCTGATAGTACGTTTCCGCCACGTTCCCCGGGTTGGGCCCCAGAACCCGGCTGAGAAGATGGATGTCATCGACCGGTTGCGGTGACGCGGGCACGGTGTAAATATAATCGATGACCTTCGGCGTTCCAGCCTTGCCTGGAGGCGGCCCAACAGTCACCCGATCAAGGGTTCCGCAGAGGCCGTAATCGTATTCGGCCCTATTGCCTTCCCGACCTTCGGGATCCAGGAGGAGAACCCGCTTTATCCGCCGGCCCAGGGCACGGCATTCATATTCGAAAACCATCCGGTTTCCGGACGTGTGATGAATCTCCCGAATCTGCCGCGGGAAAGACGGCTCGTAAACCCAGCTCAACTGGTTGCCGTCAGGGTCCGTCTGGCTCTTCAGACGCCATTCCCAAGGGTTGGCCTTTCCCAGATAATTTTCGAACCGGTATTTCAATCCCTGCTTGGTGATCAGGGTGTAGTCGTCATCGTCCTCAAACAGGGTGGCGCAGTCACCCCGTTGGGGCATCCAGACCGTGCCAACCTTTCGGAAGCGCAACCCCGCGGCGTCCCCGCCGTTGACCAGGAGATCGCCGCACTCGTCTCTCTGGAGCGAGATATCGAGAGAGTGCCCCCAACCATCCCCCAGGATGCCGTAGCGGGGGTGCTGCCCACCGCTGTACCACGTTCGTGTGAACTGCAGCGACAGGCCTCGATCCTCGAAACCCAAGTCGGTGGCAGACTCGATACGGTGCCCCTCGCGGAGATCGACGCTTTTCCAGTAGACTTTCTCCGCGTCCTGGGACCGGTGAGAATCCCAACCCACGAAGAGGTTTCCGTAGATCACGTCCACTACGTATTGCCCGGGGTTGCCAGGAGAGGGGAAATCCAATGCCTCGACATCAAAGGCAAAAACGTACCTACCTACCGGGAGTTCGGCCAAGTATTCAAGGATTTCCTGCTTTTCGATGTAATAATTCTTGTAGGTGGGAACAAACTGACTAAGGTCCCAGCTTTGTCGGAGGGACAAGTTCAACCCGTTCTGGTCTAAAATCCGCAGGGTTTTCACTCGCACGTTGAAGTTGGCGAAAAACCCGATCCGCTCAAGTTTCGGACAGCTTTCCGCCTCGTCCTGACCTTTGAAGAATCCTTGAGGTACCGCTTCCTTGACGATGTTCACAACGGGAGAGTGAAGGCGGATGAGTTCAAGCAGGGTGGTCTCCTCGGAAGAAGAAGACAAGGTCATTCCCCCGGGAAGCCGCATTTTCGCCCGTGCCGTAGCCCGGGGAGGTTCTCGGCGGCGGGCCACGCCATTACACCCCGGGGGCATGTCGTCGTCCTGGCTTCCCAGCGAGAGGTCGATCTGCGTGGTTTTCACGCGACGAATTCGGCCATCCCCGTTTTCATGGCGTTCGAAGGTCATGGTCTCGGAACCTGAAAGAACCTCGACGGTTTCATTCAGGCGGCTTCCGTCGCCATCCAGGGGGCTTCCCAGCAGGTCCGGCGGCAGGACCAGGTAATGAGACAGGACACCCGCCGGGATGCGCAGACTCGTCACCTCGGATGAACCCGGCACATAGTTGTGAATGACCGGAAGCACATTGTCGTATTGCTGTACGAGGGCCCCCGTCCGATCATCGTAGAGATTCCGCAACACCCCCATCATCTGAAGTACCGCATCCATGACAATAATCCGGGATCCAGATACGGTTGGCGCAGATTGCCCTCCCGAGGGCGTCCCGCCCGGAGCGGTTCCCTCAAAGGCTAGATAGACAACCTGATCGTCACACACAAACCGAACAGCTTCAGCATTGGCCACAAGGATACGCTGTGTGAAATCCTTACGAAAATCGTCGAGCAGCAATCGGTACAGCTTGCCGCTTCCAGACAGCATAGCCCCTTCTCCTGCACGCCCGAGAACCAGAGGCCCCTCCGAAGGAGAGAAGTCCTTCCTCCCAAGAAGACCAACCGAGAGTCCACCCGCCGAGGCGCTCAGACCATATACCATCAGTGAAGAGCCTCCGTCAGGACGAATGCCAGTGGCCAGCAACAGAGGAGAAAAACCCATGCTGCCTGAAGGGGAATAATAAGTGACCTCGGGAAGTACAAGAACTTGGCGGATTGACAGGACATTATCGACCGCAAGGTGAAGGTCATCGAGGAGAGATGTTCCCGGTACGGATTCCGAAGGGTCTTCGTAGAGGGTGATTCTTCCAGAAAGGAGAGTGCTGCTCCCCACTGATTTGGGTGCCGTGAACGTGCCGTCGGCAACTCCCACCAAACGGACCTGTCTCGGAAGAGCGTTCCCCGCATAAGAAGCGGGCCAGTCCATTACGTCGAGATCGAAACATTGGCCCTGGGTGCTCTTGACACCTCCCAACTCCCAACAGAAGCCGTATTGGGGCAGAAGCGCCAACCCCATCGGGGAAAGATCGATACCCGATATCGGGCTCTCCTCGGCACTGGCTATGTCCTTGATCAATTGACTCAAGAGGAACAGTTCGACCGCTTGGGAAAGCACAAAACTGCGCACGCCCAAACCAGCCACAGCCACGTACACCATGTTCTCGACGCGCCGAACCCGGAGCGGCGTGCCTCCAGTCCCCGGGAAGGCCAATGTGACCGCGCCGGTGCAGGACGACCGGGCCCCATCGTATACGAACGCTTCGTCCCAGGTTATTGAGAGGCTATTGGCATCGACAAGATCGTAAATCAATAGAACCGAATTGAGCGGGAATGTCCCCCCAGCCGCGCAAACCACAATCGCCCTGAAACCGTTGTAGATGGGCTGGACATCAAAATCCATGGCGTTCAAAGGGATAGCGATCTCCGCAAGTTTCCGGGGAGCCCCGATATCCTTGTAATCCCATATCTGCAGGGCCGAGCGTTGCATGGGCAAACCAGGCTGGTTACCCTCACGCAACAGGAAAACGTATTGTCCCACCTTGCATATCGCCTGGTGAGGACGAAGATAACTTTGTTGGTCGCACAAGCCCTGGGGAGTGAATGTATCGAATCGGGTCAATTCCGATTCGTCAAGGACAAGAGAGCTTCCATCCGTGTCCACGATGCCTGGCGGGATGTTCTCCCATCGAATGGCGTACCGGGTCCCAGGATCCAATTGGCAAGGATGTTCCGGATCAACGGACTTGGGCGCCATCACAATCCGGGTATGATAGATTTCGCTACTTCCCGGCAGTTGGAATGTCCCACCCGGGTAAAGGGCACAGGGGACGCTTTCTTCGTCACCTCCAGGACTCATTTTCTTTAATTGTAAAAACGAGTCTCCCGCCGGGAGAAGAACAGGCTCAGAAAACAAGACTGTGGGATGAATCAGGCAGGAGGTATCCGAGGATCCTTTTTCCGGAATTGTCGATAGTACAATCGGGGATTCTCCGGGTACCGGAGGAGGAACATCCAGGATGTCATCGAACACGACAAAGTGAAAGCTCTCCGAAACAGGCGTGCCATTCCCTTTCCTTGCCACAATAGTCAGTTCATGGGAACCTGAAAATAGTTCCTGGGTATCTAAAGGCACCGTGTAGAGGGTCGTCGAATTCTCTCCGGGAGGAAGGAAGACCATCGGACCCCCGTCCAAAAAGACTTCCATCTCGGCATCGAGTGGTGAAACGATGGTCTTGAAACGAAATTTCTTTCCCGAAACCGGATTCAATACCCGCTCCACATTCAATTCCAGGGTTGCCAACTCGTCTCGGGTAAAGATATCCGCATTCTGAACCCCGATCTCCCCGCGGATGGGCTGGATCGTTACCGGCGTTTCCGGCAGAGAAAGGTCCCCGATCACCAAGTTGCCGACAAACAAACATGTGCCAAAGTTATACAGCCAAGGCGGGAAATATCCCTCGATTTCAACCGCCCAGGTGTGGGCTCGCATACCCGTTGCGGGTTCGAGCGCGCTGATCTCGATCGCCGATACGGGGTTGGGAGGATTTAGCAAAATCAAACCATATTCGCCCAGCAGGTTCGTCTGTGTGACAATCTGGTTTCCATATACATTCGTGCCGGCGGCAACCAAGGCATTCGGCACTGGATCCTGGATCTCCGCAATCAATTGGGCATCCCACCGTGGTTTTTTCACAGTACCGGTGATCAAGGCCGTGCTGTTTGGAACAAAACCGCAGTATGCGATGGTGGTGAAAAGTTCAAAAGTACCGCAAAAGCCCGGGTGGAAAGAAGAAGGAAGCACCTTGCAGACACTCCCGGCATTATTCGCGGTCATGGCGCTGTCCAGATCCTGATTGGTCAGGTGGAAAACAGTTCCGCCTTGCATCCTTGCCAACCCCTGAATTGAGTAGGTTGGCCCACTGTCCAACTCGATGGTTCTCAGGTATATGAGGCTGGTATCTTCCGCCATGCCGGAGGGCGCCGGCCAGGAAACCCGGATCTCCTTTGACGTCTGCTGCCGGTATGTGCTTTCCACGGAGAGCTTCCCCCAGAATGGAAAACCGTCCGGCAGAGGCTCATGAGGAGCATCCGGGCCTTCCAGGATCGCCTTGATGCGGGCGCGGACGGGGAGGGCGCCCGCGGGGATCTCGAGGCGGACGCCGCCGGCACCCGTTACGACCCCGCCGGCGGGTCCGACGAAGTGGCCGCCGTCGGCGTCGGTCATCACCGGGAGCGGCACGGTCGTCACGGCACCGAAGGCGTCCTCCACCAGGATTCGGATATCGTCCCAGGGGGTGCCGCCGACCGTCAGCGAGAAAGCGCCGCCGCCCGGGCAGGCCGTGAGGATGCGGGTCTCGCCGGTGGTCAGGTTGACCACCTTGAGCTTCCCGCCCGGGGGGATGGGGCAGCCGGGGGAGGTCAACGTGAGGGTGGCGCCCGTCACGTCGACGGAGACGGCGAGGCCGGGGATCCCGACGGGAACGGTGCTGGCGGGGGCCGTCTCGAAGTGAAGGACGGCGGGGGCCGCCATGGGCCGCCCGTACCGGTTGGACACGGCGGGCCCCACCCGGACCTCGCAGACCGAGCCGGCGGGGAAGCCCGCGGCGGGGGTCACCACGAGGTCGCGGCCGGCGTTGCGCAGGGAGACGCGGACCGCCGCGGCGATTGGGGCGCCGTCGACGGTGACCCCGGCGTCGGCGTCGCTCACGGTGGTCGGGTACAGGGGAGCGTCGAAGCGGAAGAGGGCCTCGGTGACGCCGGAGAGGCCCGTGGCGAGGGGACCCGGCCAGGTGGCGACCACGACGGGCACCACGGGCGCCAGCGCCAGGTCGCGGGTGACGCGGATCGTCCCCGGCCAGAGGGCGTCGGCTTCGCCGGCATAACCGGCCGCGTCGTCGGCGCCCCGGAGGCGCACCGTTCCTTCGTCGGCGGGGAAGGTCTGGAGGAAGTACCGGTTGGCGGCGTCCAGGTCCGACACCACGGGGCAGGTGGAGGACGTCACCCGGACCCCGGCGGGGTGGGCGCCCCCGAGGTCCACCGTTCCCTCGGCAAAGACGGGCTCGTGCGCCAGGCGGCAGAGGACGAAGTCGCCGCCGCGGGCGAGGCCGGGGGCGGGGCTGTTGTCCGAGAGGGTCGGCAGGCTGACCACCGTGTCGCCCTGCCGTACGGCCGGACAGGCGTAAACCAGGAAGACGGCGGTGCCGCCGGACACGCCGGTCGAACCCTCACCGCCGAACGAAGGGCCGCGAAGAAGCCGGTAGAAGGCCAGGGCCTCCCCCGCGGGCACGGGGCAGACCACCGCCACGGCGGTGCCGTCGGGCAACGGGGCCAAACTCGCCAGGCGGAAGCCGCCGAGGACGTCCAGGTCGTCGCTCCCGGAATCGGGAAGTTCCCAGGACGCCAGGGCGCGGAAGTCCACCCACACGCCGGCGGGAAGTCCGGCCCCGCCCAGGGTGACCCGGTCGCCCCGGTCGTTCTCCAGGGTGGTGGCGGGGTCCTGAAGGATGGTTCCGACCCGGCGGGAGCGCTCGGGAAGAACGTCCACGGTGACGCGGCCGGAGAGGAGGTCCACGGGGTCGAACTCCTCCACGGGGCGCACGGGGAACGTGGCCCGCAGGCCGCCGTCCGGGGCGCCGGGGCCTCGGAAGAGGAGAAGGTCCTGCGCGTAGGCGCGCCCTTCCACGTCTCCCCCGCCGCTGAGCCGCCACGTGTTGCGGAAGGCGGCGGTGACGGCGGTCCCCGAGGCGACCGGCGCCGCGGAAGTCACCCGGAGGTCGGCCAGCGCCACCATCCCCGTCCCGGCAGCCAGGGCCGCGGGGAGCACTTCGCCCTCGGCGGTCAGGGCGGCGGCGGGTCCCGGCGGGTCACCGGGAAGCAGCGCCTCGCCCACGGCCGGCACGGCCGGGGTCAGGGGGGCCGGGTCGGCCACCGCCAGGACGTAGGAACCGCCGAGGTGGACGTCCACAGCCCAGGCCGTTTCACCCAAGGATGCGTTCGGGGCCTCGCGGCGAACCCAGCGGCGCTGGGCGGGGTCGAAGCGGAGCCAGGCCCACGGGCGGCCGTCGGGCGGGGCGCCCCCCCACGCCGTCTCCAGGCGGGCGGGCAGCGCAAAGGCCACCGTGGCGGGCGCGAGGTCCAGGGCGACCCAGGGGGTCCAGCCGGTGGGGAGGACCTGGGGGAGACCTTGAGGGGCCACCGCCGTGAGGCGCAGGTCGGTTTGCACGGCCAGGGCGCCGGCCGGGACCTGGAGGGTCAGGGCCCGGGTGGAGTCGACGGCGGCGCCGCCGCCCGCGGAGACCGGCGTGGTCTTCGGGTCGACGGGAGTCAGCCGGGCATCCAGCACGGCGGTGCCGGTGCCGTCGGCGGCCTGCGCGAAACGGCAGGCGTCCAGGTAACCGTCGCGCTGCACCCGGAGTTCCACGGGGCCGGGGACGGCGGGGAGGACGTACTCGCCCTGGGCGTCGGAGCGAACCGTCTTGCCGGTGGCGAGGAGGGTCACCCCGGCGTCGTCCAGGGGCAGCCCGTCGTGGGCGCGGAAAACGCGGCCGAGGACGAAGGCGCCGTTGTCCCGGGGGTCCAGGACCTGGGTGACGGCGGTGGCGACGGCCTCGGGGCGGCCGGGCACGGCGTCGCGGGCGGCGAGGCGCCACTGCAGGGTCGCCGGGGGCCCTTCGGGGACGGTCCAGTCGAGGTCCCAACGAACCCAGTATCCGGGGTCGACCCGGGACGCGGCGGGCGGCAGGTCGACGGCCTGGCCGTTCACCGTGAGGGCGACGGCGTCCACCGCCACCGTGTCGGAGACCACCAGGGTGAGGTGCACGGGGCGGCCCGGCCAGCCGCAGGGGTCGGCCTGGAGCGACACCGAGGGGCCCGTGGTGTCCACGCCCACGGGGACGGACGCTTCGACGGTCTCTGTGCCGCGGTGGCCGCGGGCGGTCAGGTTCCGGCCGGGGTAAGCCGCGCCGCAGGGCCCTTCGGGGAGGGCCATGGGAAGGGTGAAGGCGAAACCGTCCGAATCCGGCGTCAGGTCGGCCCGGATGCCGTTGACGTCGACGCTCTCCACGCCGACCGCGCATTTCCCGCTCACCGTCAGCGGGAGTTCCGTGACCCGCGCGCACTCCGCCGGCGTGTCGATCCGAATCCACAGGGCCGTGTCGACGGTGACGGTGTGGGTGTGGTCGGCGGCGGTGGCCCAGGCGGTTTCGGCGCGGGCGGTGACGGTGTTGGGGCCCTCGACCAGGGGGAGGCTGGCCAGGGTGAAGTTGCCCTGGGCGTCGAGGGCGGCAGGGAGGCCGTTGACCGTGACCGACGTGATGCCGGTGGTGTCGCCGGAAGCCGCCGGCGAACCGGGGGAAACAGGAGCGCCTGAAGCACCGGGAACGCCGGGCGAGACGGAGGCGGCCGGCTTTCCGGACGAAGCGCTCACACCGGGGACGGCAGCATTCTCGGTGACCCCGTTGTGGACGGTGCCCGTGACCGTGACCGCGGCCTGGCCGAGGAGGGCGCCGTCGGCGGGGGTCGTGATCTCGACGACGGGGACGGGCCGGTAGTGGACCGTCACCCGGTCCTCGGCGGTGGCGGCGGGGCTGGTGGCTTCGGCGCGGATCTCGGTGGGGCCGGGGGGCACGCGGAGGGACGCCGTCCAGCCGCTCCCGTTCAGGGTCGCGGGGAGGCCGTTGACGCGGACCCCTGTGACGGGGCCGGCGACCGTCCCGGTGACGGTCAGGTCCGGGGAGGCCAGGACCGCGCCGTTGGCGGGGCTGGTGATGACGACGCCGAGGGCGGGGCCCGTCACGTCGAAGTGCGGCCCGAAGGCGTCGCAAACGCCGACGCGCACGGCGAGGGGGCCGCTGACGGCCGTCGCGGGGACCGTGGCCCGCAGGACGTGGGACGAGGCCGCCGTGACGGTCATCTCCGCACCGCCCAGGGTGACGCGGTTCTCCCCCGGGGTCTTCCCGAAGTTCCAGCCCCAGAGGTTGACCGTGGCCCCCGGCCCGCCCGACAGGGGGTCGGCGGCGAGGAACTGCGGGCCCTCGGCGCACTCGCCCGTGGCCGGGGGGACGTCCCCCGGCTCGGGGAGGGGCGGGACGGCGGCGAAGAGGTCGCCGGCGCCGCGCCCGAAAATCTCGTAGAGGTGGAGCGGCTCGGAGGCGCTGACGCGGATGGAGCCGCCCAGGCGCTCGGACACGCCGAAGAACTCGTTCACCAGGTGGGCCTGGCGGGCGCCCGGCGGCAGGTCCAGGGCGCACTGCCCCACCGGCTGCGCGTCGCCGTCGCAGAGCTGCATCTGCACGTGCGCGGGCCGCGTGGTGGGGTTGACCAGGGTGACGCCGGTGACGTAGCCCATCCCGTGGGCCACGTGGCTGAAGCGCGCCTCGCGGACGGGAAGGTCCCAGGCCGGCAGGCAGGTCACGCCCCCCGCAGCGTGGCGGATCGCCACGGCACAGAGGAGGCCGCCCTTGGAAGCGTCGCTCTCCAGGCGAATGAAGCCGGACTTGAGCGCCTCGCCGCCGGCGCCGAAGGCCTCGCTCACGGTGACGCGGCGGGCGGCGCGGGCGGGGACGGACACGGCGTGGACGGGCCGGCCGGCGCCGTCCTCGACGTCGGGGACGCCGCGCAGGGTGACGCCAAGGGCCGCGTCGCCGGGGTTGACCAGCCAGACCCAGGTCTCGAAGCCGGCGCCGCAGGCGTAATGGGCGCAGAGCCGCTCCAGGGCGCCGTCGGCGGGGTCCAGGGCCGGGAGGGCGCTGAACTCGGGGGCGCCCTCGCCGTAGACCAGGGCGTGGACGGGGGCGGTGGCGCTGACGCGGACGCAGCCTTCCGTCGCGCCGGAGAAGAGCACGGACACGGAGAGGCGGGCGCAGCCGTAGCCGGGGAGGGTCACGTGGCGCGCGGGGCGGGAGACGGGGGCGCCCTCGAGGGTGAGGGTGACGTCGGCGGGGGCGGAGCTGTCGTTGACCAGGGCCAGGAGGGTGTCGCCGGACGAGACGGCGCCCAGGAGCGGGGCCACCCAGGCGGTGCGGGCGCGGCGGCTGAGGTTGGCGCCGTCCTCGGCCCGCAGCGCCGCGTCGTGGGCCTGGGCCATGGCGAAGACCTCGCCGTCGGCCTCCAGGCGGACGGAGACGGGGCCGGCGGGGGAGGCGCCGAAGGCCTCGTGGAGGTAGCGGGCGTAGAGGCCGCCCGTGGCCAGGTCCACGGACACGGGGTTGGTGACGCCCTCGCCGGTGACCAGCTGCCCGGCGGCGTCGCGAAGGGAGAGGGTGAGGTGCCGCCGGGCCGTCGCCGAGGGGTTGGACAGCCCCAGTCCCACCCGGTGGCCGTCGTCGGGGGCGGGGAAGGCCACCGCCGTGAAGGCCGGGGGGTCGTCCGTCGTCGCCGCCCCCGCCAGGCCCGGGGCCAGGAGGAGGGCGAGAAGGAGGAGGGATTTAGGGAAGGGGCGTCCGTGGGTCATGTCAGGTCCTCGACGTTGGGATGGGGGGAGAGGGAGCGCGACACTTGCGCCCGGCCGGCGATTGGTGTTTCAGGCCTCTCGCCAGGCGAAAAGCCCCGCAAAAGAGACGAAGCCTTGACGACCCCGTGAAAAGCCCGGATTCGGATCTCACTGAGGCACAGAGGCACGGAGAAGAATCATAAGGATTTTTGATTCCATTGAATACGATTTGCATTTCTCCGTGCCTCCGTGCCTCGGTGAGAGAGAAGGACTGGTTGCAGACGCCTCAAGCCTGAACAGGTCGCGAGAGCATTCCCGGCCTCGCTTCAGGGAGCGGCCGGGGGGGCGGACGCGGACGCGCCGTCCCCCCGGACGGACAGGACCGTCGCGGCGGAGGGGAGGGGGAGGGTCAGCTCGACGGTCCCCCCGGCGAGCGGCACCGACCCGACCGCCAGCAGGAGGGACTCCACCTGCCACCCGTCCAGGGTCCCGTCCGACCAGATCTCCACGCTCCCGGCCGGGACCCCGGGGAAGACCGCCCACCCGTCCCCGCCGGTGTAGCGAATCGTTTCCCGGCCCCCGGTGCGGGGCCGCAGGACGACGGGCCACCCCGGCACCCCGTTGCCGTCGCCGTCCTCCAGGCGGACCCGGACGACGCCCGCCACGCGCGGGGCGGGCCCGAGGAAGACCCCGTCCAGGACGCCCTGCCCCGGCCCCAGCGAGACGGCGGCCCCGTAGAGGCCCGTGAAGGCGTCCGTGACCACGAGGTCCACGGGGACCGCCTCCGGGACCCCCACCAGGGTCACCGTCGCCCCGTCCGCGGAAACCCCCAGCCAGGGCCGTGCGGAAGCCGACGGCGCGACGGCGGCGTCCACGCGCAGGCAGCCCGCGGTCACGGGGAGGCCGCCCGCGTCCACCACGGTGCCGCGGACGACGCCGGCGGCGGTGGGCAGATCCAGCCCGTCGGCGCCGGACCCGGGGAGTTCCGACGACCCCAGTTCCGCCCCGGTGTCGGGGTGGAAGGCCCGGAGCCGGAGCACCCCGCCGGGGGGCGCCAGCACCGGCCCCAGCCCGAAGGCGCCGTCCGGGCCGGAAGCGTCCTCGGCGGCCCGGGCCCACGTGCCGTCGGCCAGGCGCCGCTCCAGGCGCAGCACCACGCCGGGGACGGGGGACGCGCCGTCGGCGGCCCGGACCACCCCCGTCACCGACGCGCCCGGCGAGGGGAGCAGCTCCAGGCCGTTCAGGGCCGGCACCCCCGGCGGCACGGACACGTCCGCGGCGTAGAGGTTGAACTCGTCGAAGGCCCAGGCGGTGAAACCGGCGCCCTGCGGGAGCCCCGAGAGGACAAAGTCGGGTTCCCGCTTCACCACGGCGGGGCACGCCGCCGCGGGGTCGTGGGGGACGGCGAGGAGGTCGAAGCCCCAGACCGGGTCCCCCCCCGCGCTCTGCCGCACCTGGCCCGTCACCGCCGTGATCCCCGTGTCGAGGCTCAGTTCCGTGTCCCCCGACACGTCGACGGCCACGGGCGGCTCAACGCCGGGCTGGGAGGCCGGGCGCCGAGGCTGCAGCCGGTACGAGCCCGCGGGGAGGTCCTCGGCGAGAAACACCCCCGGGACTGGGCCCAGCTCGTCCGTCGACGGGGCGACCCACGTCATGAAGGCGTAGCTCCCGGGGACCGTCCCGGCTTCCAGCCCGAGCCGGGCGGACACCGGGGTCAGGCCGTCGGCGGCCCGGAGATTGACTTGAAGCTTGGCCAGGACCGCCGGGACGAGGTCGATGCCGGTGACGACGCGGGCCCCGGCGGGAATGTCGAGGGCGGCGGCGAGATCGGTGGTCTCGCTCCGCCCCGTCAGCGTCACCCGCAGCCCCTCGGGGAGGCCGAACACGGTGAAGGCGCCCCCGTTGACGAGCACCTGGTCGCCCCAAAGGCCCTCCCCGCCCGACAGGACCCTCGACGCCGGGTCGTGGGACACCACCTTCAGGTCGAGGAGATGCTGCGCCTCCTCCCCGCACCCCCCGTCCTTGCAGGCCCGCCCCGTCAGGACGGACACGCCGGTGGGGAAGACCGACGGGCAGGCGCCGGCGTCCAGGACGACCGCATCGGCGCCGGGCCCCTGGCTGGGCGGCCACGGCACCACCAGCCGTCCCTGACCCGTGGGGAACCAGCAGGGCGAAAAACTCACCCCGCCGGCGGCGTCGGTGGCGGCCCACGCCACGGGTTCCCAGCGGCCGGCCTCGGTCTGGCGTTCCAGGGCGGCCGTGAACCCCTCGCAGAGCGCCGTGGCGCCGTCGGCGGCCACCAGCGTGCCCGAGACCGCCGTTCGGCTGACCGGCGGGAGCCGGACGCCCGCCCGGACCCCCGAGGGGTCGTCGATCCCGGCGAAGGCGGCGTAACAGTCCCCGCCGGGGCCCTCCGCCCAGACTTCGAACCCGGTCCCGCACGGCAGGCCGAGGATCGCCAGGTGTTCGGCGTCCAGGCGGACCTGTCCCGGCGGGACCTCGACCCCCCACCCGTCCCGCACCGTCGCCCCGGCCGTGGTGCAGGTGGCGACGGGCTCGTGGGCGGCGTTCTCCACCGTGGCGCGGAGGACCGTCACCCGGGTGGTGAGTTCGAGGCCGAGGCCGGTTTCCCCGTTCACCGGCCAGGTGTCGGAGCAGCCGCCCTGGCTGGACGGGTGCGCAGCCGTCAGGCGCGCCACCCCGGTCGGCAGGTAGACGGGAGGGAAGGCGAAGCTGCCGTCCGGCGCCGAGGTCGTCTGGCCCACCGGCTCCCAGCCGCCGCCGGTTGTCTCCCGTTCCAGGCCCACGGGGAGCCCGAAGGCCGGGGTGGCCCCGTCCGCCGCGTAGAGCGTGCCGGCGCACGGGTACACGTCGCAGGGGGGCAGGTCACAACCGGCCACCGGGGCGCCGGTCACGGGCACCGTCACGTTGGACGCGCAGTGGGGCTCGTTCGCCCCGTCGAGGGCTTGCAGGTCGTAGCCGGTCCCGGGGAGGACCCCCAGCACCGAGAAGACGCCGCCCGCCAGGCTCAGCCGGTGATAGCCGGCCCCCGGCGTCCCGGACGTCACCGTCAGGCCGTGGGCATCGGTGACGACCTGGCCGTCCAGGGTCGTTACCCGGCCCGTGACGACGCTGATGCGGGTGTCCAGGGCCAGGGCCGCGGGGTCGAGGACCCCCACCGGGGCGGACAAGTCCTCGTCGATCCCCTGGGAGAGCGGCCATTCCACGTGGACCCGGGCGATCCCGAGGGGCGCATTGAAGCCCTCGAACGCGAAGGCGCCGTTCCCTGCCGTGTCCTGTTCGGAATCCTTGCTCCAGCCGAACGACCCCTGGCCCAGGGTCTGGACATACAGGGACGCCTTGACGCCCGGCACGGGGGTGGCCCCGTCGGCGGCCCGGACGGTCCCCGACACCGACGGGACGACCGGCGGGAGCTCGACCCCGGCGAGGCTCTGGCCGTCCGCCAGGGTCACCACGGCGGCGTGAAGCCCGCTGAGGTTGTCCCGGCAGCTGACCCAGTAGGGCACGCCGGGCCGGAGGGCGACGGCGTGGAAGGCGCCGTCTTCGGACAGGCCGAACCGGCCGGCCCCCAGGACGGCGGCGGCATCCGTTTGCGGGTTCACGGCGAGGCTCGCAAAAGGCGCCCCGCCACCGCCGGCCGCCTGCCCGCGGAGGACGGTGACCGAGGTGGTCAGGGCCAGGCCGGCGGTCGCCCCCGCGCTCAGCGGGAAGGCGGAGGACCCGCCCTGGCTGTCGGGGTGGCGGACCGTCAGGCGGTCCTGACCGGGCCCGGCCAGGTTCACCGAATCGATGGCGAACGACCCGTCGGCGGCGGTGACGGCGGACCGGACGGGGGCCCAGGACGTCCCGTCGAAGCGCTCCAGGTCCACCGGCACGCCGCCCACCGGGGTGGTCCCGTCGGCGGCGAAGGCCCGGCCGGAAACGGCGCCCGGGGCGCACGCGGTCAGCTCGAGGCCCGACACCCAGCTCCCGTGCCCGGCCAGGGCGGGGACGGCCCCGCAGTACACGTTGCCGGCATCGTCGGTGACGCGGAACTCGTAGGGGACCCCGGGCTTGAGGCCGGGAACCTGGAAACGGAGGTCCGGGAGGACCCGCGCCGGACAGGACCAGGCGCCGGACGGCGGGAGGACGGCGATGGTGCAGTTCGCCCCTCCGCCGCTCACCGGGACCACCTGCCCCGTGACGGCGGTAACCAGGGTGGGCAGCACGGCGACGAGGCCGGGCGACACCTTCACCACGCCGCTCTTCGTCCCCCCTCCCTGGCACTCCGGGTTGCAGGTCTCGTAGAACATCCAGCCGGAGGGGAGGTAGACCGGGCCCGGCGCGGCGCCGTCCCAGGTGCTGGAGAAGTTGCGGTTGTAGGCAGGATAGTTCAGGCCGACGTCCAGGACGGGGCTGACGTAGCCCGAGATTTCCGGGACCGGGGTGACGCCGTCGCCCGCCACCGGAAGGACGGTGGGCGCGTAGAACCCCGCCTCGGGGGTGAACCGGATGGAGTCCAGGCCGCTCACCGTATAGATGGGCATCGGCTCCAGCGGCGCCTCGGAGGGGTAGGCGACCTCGAGCCGGAACTGAGCACCCAAGGGGAGGCGCAGGGTGAGGTCCCCCCCGCCGCCGGTCTGCCACGTCTTCAGCCGGGCCGGCCACCCCTCCTCCAGGAGGAGGGTGACCCCGGCGCCCGCCACCGGCTGGTCGTCGAGGTCCCGGACCTTTACCGTCGTCGCCTCCCCCGGGACCAGCATCAGGCTCTGGAAGACCGGCTCGCCCGTGACGCGGAAGACCGGCGTGAGGCCGTGAACCCCGTCCGGCCGGGGGGCGAGCGCCCGGATGTCCACGTCGAGCGGCGGCGAGACCCAGCAGGCGTCCCCGTTCTCGTTGCTGGCGGTGGTGAAGGCGGGCGTCTGCCCGCCGGCCCGGGTGTGGAACTCGACCGCCGCGCCCGCCACCGGGTGCCCGTAATTGTCCGTCAGGGACACCCTCACGTAAGGGACGGCCAAGGTCACGTTCTCCAGCACCAGGGCCCCGCTCGCGACGCTCACGGGACGGATCGCGTGGCCGCCCACCCGCAGGGTGAAGGCCCCCGGCGGGATGCCCGTCAGAAGGGCTTCGCCCACGGCGTCGGTGACGGCCTCGAAGCTGCAGGGACCTTCCTCCAGGACCACCAGCGCCCCGGGGACCCGCCACCCGTCGGGCAGCTGGACGGTGACCCGCACCGCGCCGTAGTCGGCGGCGGCGAGGGCGACGCCCGACACCACGGGCTGGGCCTCCGTCAGGTTGACCGCCGGGGGGAGAACGGTGGAGACGGTGTCGCAGCCGTCGCCGGAAGAGAGGACGAGGAACCCGACATCGCCCAGGGGCAGCCCGGGACGCGCCGGGGGCGCCCACGCGAAGGCTCCCGCCGTGTCGGTGAAACTGACCCGGCCGCGGCGGTAGTAGGGCGAGGCGCTGCGCATCAGGACCCGCCACCCGGCGAGAAGGTGACTTCCGGGCGTGCCGTCCGCGACCCAGCCCGCCACGCCGCCGGCGAGGGCCGGGAGGGCGGGGAGCGCGTCGGCGGGGCCCGCGGCGAGGTCGGTGTTCCAGCAGAGGGGATGCCACGGCTGGGACAGGCCGGGGAAGAACTCGGCGGGGCGGGCGTCGAGGCGACCCAGGGCGGCGGACGCCGCGGCGCGCTCGGGCTGGGGCGCCAGGGCCAGGGCCAGGAAGACCCGGCCCGGGACGCCGCCCTGCATCGCCGGGACGGTCACGCCGTTCCAGCGGAGGGTGAGGCCGCCGGGCCCGGCGGTGAAGACGGGCTCACGCCCGGCGACGCCGCCGGTGAGCAGGCCCAGGGCGGGCAGGTTCGGGCGGAGGGCGTCGTCGAGGTCGTCGGCGTCGTCCACCGTCAGCCAGCGGTCGGCGGCGGGGTCGAAGCTCGCGTCGCCGCTCGAGGTTCCGACCACGGACCACCCCAGCGCGGCCGGGAGACCGAGGGACTCCGTCACGTCCACCGTCACCGGGGCGGCGCCCGTGTTCTCGAGGACGTCCAGCACCCGGGCGGCGTAGGCGGCATCGCCCACGAAGCAGCGGCGCCGGAGCGAAAGGCCCAGGCCCGCCGGCTCGCCGGCCACGGCGGCCTCGCGGCCGTCGAGGGTCAACTGGGCCAGGTCGGACTCGCCCAGCACGTAGTCGATTCCCTCCCTGGACACCACGGGAGCCGCGACGGTGGGCGGGGTGTCGGGGGCCAGGGACTCCAGGAGCGTCAGGGTCCCGTCGCGCCCCACCCGGTAGTCGTAGGCGTTGGCGTCCTGAAGGGTGTAGGGGAGGGGCGCCGTCCGAACGACCTGGAAGGGGACGGACACGGTGCCGCAGTTCCCCACGGAATCGCAGACGTGAAGTTCGAGGAGGTTTTCCCCCTGCAGGAGGGGGTCGTTCCAGGCCAACTCGGCGTGCGGGTGGCCGTCGTTCAGCGCCAGGCCCGGCCAGAGCTCCCCGTTGAGGGTGGCGGTCCAGGTGGCCGCGTCGAGGTCGCAGTGATCGGTGACCGTGGCGTCGAAAACGACGGTGGCGGCCAGGATCGTGGCGTTCCAGTCCGGCTGCGTCACCGAGAGGACCGGCGGGGCGTTGTCGATGTCAAAGAGGGCGGAGACGTTCGCCGGGTGGCCGGCGTTGTCCGCGACCACGACCCGGAGGGTATGGGTGCCGACATTGAGGGGTTCGGCCGCGACCGAGTTCCAGGCCCAGTTCCCGGGGGCGCCGTCGACCAGTTCGAACTCGGTCGTGCGGTCGTCCTCGCCCAGGTAGACCCGCAGGGTCCCCGTTGCGAGCCCCTTACCGGCGTCAACGGCGCTGAAGGAAAGTTCCGGTTTCCGGGTGCAGGCGGGCGCCGTCGGCACCAAGAAGGTCACGATGGGCGCGAAGCCGTCCCAGGAGAACTGGAAATCGTGGGTGATGGACGCGCCGCCGGCGGTGAGCGTGCAGGACACGGCCACGGGGCCGTCCTGCGGGCAGTGGTGGGACACCGACAGGCGGTAGTTGCCCGACCCCAGGTCCGTCGGCGGAAGGTTCGGGTACGCGGTCCCGTTGATGGTCATCTCCCCGGGGTCGGGGGGAAGGGAGGAGGTGAAGTTCACGGTGACGTCCACGGGGCCATCGAGATTCCCGACCACTTCGGCGTCGTTCGCGGGCGAGGTGGAGACGACGGCCAGGGCCGTCGCGGTGTCGAAGGCCCCGGAGGTCGCCCCCAGCAGGGGGTGGCCGTTGAGGTCGGGGAAGGCGGCGTTGACGGTCCAGACGTAGTGCGCGTTCGAAAGCAGGGGGGCGTCCGGGTCGAGGGTCAGCGTCTTGCCGTCCGCCGACAGGGTGAGGGCGGCGGGGACGTTCGCCCCGCCGAGGCTCAGCACGGCCGCCGGCGGGTTCGCCTGGGCCCAGGCCGCGTCCATGGACTCGGTGAAGGTGATCTCGACGTTGGCCCCGGGCAGGACGGCGTTTTCGGGGCAGCCGCCCGCCGGGCAGCCGCCGGAGACGTAGAAGTGGTTTTTGATCGACGGCTGGGTGCAGTCGAGCCAGAGATCGCCCAGGTCCTTCGCCGGCTCGCCCTCCGCCGGGGGCTGCACCGCCAGTAGCCGCCGGCACCCGCCGCTGTTCACGGAAAGGGTCCCCGCGGCCCGGGGGAGACGATCGAGAACAAAGTCCCCGGAGGGGAAGCTGGAGGTGTCGCGGACGAGGATCTCCCCCATTCCTCGGTCGACGGTGAAGCAGACCGCCGCACCGGCAACGGGCTGTGACCCGTCTTCCGTGCGGACCCGGCCTATCAGCCGGTAGCAGGGCTCGAGCTGAACTACCACGCCGGTGAGGGCGGGATCGGCGGCGTCCAGGGTGAGCTCGCGGGTCCCGCGCAGGCCGGTGGAGGCGTCGTGCAGGCGCAGGGCGACCTGCCCGAAGGGCAGCTCGGGCAGGCAGAAGTTCCCCTGAGCGTCGGTGTAGACCGTCGGCAGCGTCCGGGCACCGCCGCCGTCCAGGGCGACGGAGACGTTCAGGGGGAACCCGGGCAGGGGGGCGCCTTCCGAATCCCGGCAGACGCCCGCGACGGAGCCCGTGCCCAGCAGCTGGAGGGCGAGCACGCCGGGGTGGGGGACGTCGACAACCTGGCTGACCTTGTCGGCGCCGGAGCCGGTCCAGGCCTCCACGGTGTAGCCGCCGCCGTCCAGGACGCCGGAGAAGGAGGCCGCGCCGGTCTCGTCGGCGGTGAGGGTCCGCGGGGCCAGGCCGGCCTTCGACAGCCGGACCCGGGCGTAGGGCGCGGGGTCGCCGTCGGCGCGGGTGACCGCGCACGCCAGGGGGTGGGTGGGCTGGAGGGACACCACCAGGCACAGGTCCCCCACAGCCAGGAGTTCGCCGGAAGCCTCGCCGGCGAAACCGGACGTCCCCTCGGCGCGGATGGTGACCTGCCCGGCGGGAATCCCGTCAAAGTGGAAGCGCCCGTCGGCATCCGTCCGGGACGTGACGGTCTTGGAGGGCCAGGGGGAGCCCGGCGCCGTCCGGACCGTCAGGGTGACCGGCGCGCCGGCCATCTCGGCATCGGTGTCGTTTTCGCAGTCGTGCGGCGCCGGGTCGTTGGTGACCAGGCCCTCTACGCTGCCGAGGTCCTGAAGTTCCAGGTTCACCGTCTCTTCCGGGTCGTCGCCGGAGATCGTGACGTCGAGGGCGGCCCGCCGTCCCGAGGCGTAGTCCCTCGCCTCCAGGCGGCCGGGGCCCACGGGCGCGGCGGGGATGAAGTACTCCCCGAGGTTCGACGGGGCGTCGCCGGTGAGGGCCACCGCCACGACCTCGCCCTGCCCGTCCAGAAGCGTCACCTCGACGTTGGGGACCGGCGTGACGACGTTGTCTTCCTCGGCGCTCACGCAACCCCTGAGCACCACGGTCCGCGTAAAGACCAGCGGGAGCTGGAAAACGGCGCCGTCGCCCGTCATCGTCAGGCCGCCGGCGGCGTGCAGGGCCGTCCCCTCCCGGACCATCCGGGCCCGGACGGACCACGACCCCTCGAGGAGCCCCTCGAAGCGGTAGCAGGCGCCTTCCGCGGGGCCCTCGTAGTCGCTGGCCCAGGGGGAGTCCGCCTCCCGGCCCCCGGCGGGCTTCCCCACCCGGGTCACCGTCACCTCGGCGTCCGGCACGGGCGCGCCCAGGCCGTCGACGGGGCGGAGCTCCAGGGTGTTCCGCCCGAGGAGGCGCAGGTCGAGGGTGACCGGGACACTCGACGGCGGCAGGACGATCTCCTGCCAGGCCCGGCCGCCGGTGTAGGCGTCGAACGCCTCCAGTTCGTAACGGTCGGCCTGGAGGAAACCGGAAAACCCGAAGGCCCCGCCGTCGCCGGTGCGGACCTCGCGGGAGACGCCGCGGCCCGTGAGGGTGACCGGGACGCCCGGCCGGGCGGGGGTGACGCCGTCCGGCAGGAAGAGCCGGCCGGTGAGGGCCGACGGGGACGCCGTGCCGTCGAGCACGAGGTCGAGGCCCGTCGCGTCCGCGCCGCGCAGGACGCCGTCGACGCGGCCCGCGGGGTAGAGGGCCCCGCCGCCCGCGGAGACGGCGAAGGGGCCGTCCCAGACGCCGGTGAAGGCGAAGGTCCCGTCGGCGCCGCTCATGACGGACGCGAGCCCCTCCACGGGGTTGAAGACGAAGCCGCCGCCGGGGCCGCCGCCCGGGTCCAGCTCGAGGGCGGAGAGCTTCACCACGGTGGAGACGACCTGGTATTCCGGTTCCCCGTCGCCGTTCAGGCCCGTATAGAGACGGACCTGCCCGGAGACGGTCCGCTGCCCGCGAAGCACCACCCGGGCCTCGGCGGCGGGCGCCAGGAGGTTCACCGTCTCCATCTCCTCCCCCTTGACGGCGTGGCAGGCGTAGCCGCCGGCGGGGAGTTCGAAGGCGAAACGCCCCTGGTCGTCGGTGACGGCCGCCAGGCCGCCGGCGCTCACCCGGGCCCCGGCAGCGGCGGCGCCGCCGGGGTGGAAGACCTGGCCGGCCAGGGTCACCAGCGCCGGGAGGACGAGGGGAGGGGCCTGGGTGTCGACGGTCGCCACCTCGAAGCGGACCGTGGCCGAGCGCCGGGTCACGGGGTCGAAGGCCGAGGCCTGGCACCACCCGGGCGAGACGTCCGCGAAGGAAAAGGCGCCGTCGCCGCCGGTGGTGGTGAAGAAGGCGGGGGCGGCCGCCTCCCCCAGGCAGCTCAGCTGGACCGACACGCCGGGGACGCCGTTTTCCTCGCCGGGCCGGGCGCCGCTCACCCGCCCCTGGAGCGTCACGCCGGCGGTGAAGGGGGGCAGGGTGACCCGGATCCCTTCTGACGGCACCGGGTTCGGCCAGTCGACCTCCTGCCGGACCGTCCGGGGGGAGGCGGGGTGAATCGCCCGGAGGGTGAAACGGCCCTGGGGGACGCGCTCGAAAGCGAAGTTCCCGTCGCCGTCGGTCAGGGTGGAGCGCCAGGCCCCCGTCACGGAAGCGAGCTGGACCGGGCAGGCCGCCAGAGGAGCCGCCGGGCCGCCCGCCGTCTCCACGACCCGGCCGAAAACCCGGGCGCCGCCCACCACCAGGACCACGTCCGCCGTGTCGCCGGGGAAGCGCACGCAGGCGTACCCCTGCACGCGGGTGCCGTCGGGAAGGTAGGCGGTGAGGTCCACGTCGCCCACGGGGACGTTTTCGGCCACGAAGCGGCCGCCGTTGTCGAGGGTGGCGGCCAGCTGCCGGCCGTCGCCGCGACACGCCAGGATCACCGCCAGGAGGCCGGGGACCGGTGCGCCCGACTCGGTGAGCACGCCGCCCGTGACGGTCCCGCTCCCCTCGAGGACGATGACCGGGTTGATCTCCTCGCCGGCCACCGTGATCCGCAGGGGCCACCGGCGCCGCGCCCCGGACACGGGGTCCGACACCCGGAGGTGGTTCCCGCCGGGGTTGTCGTAGATGAAAGGGAAGGCGAAGGTCCCCGTCTCGGCGCCCGAGACCCGGCTGAGACGGAGGTCCTGCCAGGTCCCCGCGCCCCGGTGGCGGGCCCAGAGTTCCACCACGGGGCGGGCCACGGCGCGCCCGCCGGGGTAGAGCACCCGGCCCGTGACGATCCGCGCGCCCCGCTCGAAGCCGGAGGCGGGGTCGTCGATCAGGATCTCCTCCGCGGCGAGGGTGCAGCGGCCGCCGTCATGGGAGTCCAGGGGGCCGGAGCTGAGGGTGAGGACCGGCGAGGCGGGGGACGGTCTCCCCACGGGGCGGTTGAACGCCAGGCCCACCAGGCGCCCCGACTGGAGCGGCAGGGCCAGGAGGACCTCGTTGTCCGGGCACGTGAAAAGCGCCGCGGCCCCTTCCGCGGGGAGGCGCACCCGCCGGTTGAAGAGGGCGAAGACGGTGCGGCCGTAGAGGTCGGCCCCCCGGACCAGGTCGGGGGTGGCCTTCACCAGGCGGACGAGGCCGAAGGGGACGAAGGCCTCGCGCCCGACCGCGGCGCCGGACAGTTCGGGGGAGAGCGCGCCACCCGACTCCACGCGGACGGCGCCGGAGAGGGCACAAACGCGGGCGGCCTGGCCGGCGCCCAGGTTCAGTGCGTACTCGCGGGCGGCGTAGGCCCCGTCGGCCGGGGCCCAGACCCGGAAGTGCCCGTCGGCGCCCCCGGGGCCGAAGCGGGCGTCCGCCGGGGCGTCCGCGTCGCGGTGGACCCAGTGCAGGGGCCCGTCAACGGCCGTGAGGGTGAGCGTGGGCCCCCCGGTGGCGGCGCTCGCCAGGGTGGTCTCCACCAGGAGGAAGCCCGCGTCGCTCCCGGCTTCGGAAACCAGGCGGACGGCGAGGTCGTGGCGGCCGAGGGCCCCGCCGCCGAGGTACGCGCTCAGCGCTTCACGGAAAGCCGAGCCGGCCGGCGTCGCGGCGAGGGCCGCCCGCACGCCGGCGTCCCGCCCGGCCGTCGCCAGGAGGTCCGCCGCCAGGCGGGCCCGGACCCCGGCCGGCACGTCCGCCGGGGCCGCGTTCAGCGGGACGGCCAGCCCCGCCTCGGCGGCGGCCAGGGCCAGGGCGCGGACGGAGGCGCCGTCCACCGGCGACAGCCCCGCGGTCATCTCCACGTTGGCGGGGCAGCGCGCCAGGGAGTGGCACACGCCCAGGAAGCGGAGGAAGGCCCCGTAGAACGGCTCGCCGAGGCGGGAGGCGGAGCGGGGCAGGACCAGGGTGTCGGGGTTTAGTGGGTTGCCGTCGGCGGAGACGCCGAAGCGGAGGCCGACGGAGAGGTGGGTGTCTCCCTCGACCGTCCCGCCCGCCGCGGTGACGAAACCGGAGACCAGGGAGCGAAAACGGTAGACCACGAGGAAGGAGTGACCCTTTCCCAAGGTCTCGACGGACACCGGGGCACTGAACGGGTCACACCCCAGAGCGGCGTCGCAATCCACCGGGTCGGTCGTGTCCGTCGAAACGACCCGTCGAAGTTCCACCCCGCTCAGGGCCTCCGGGCCCAGGTTCAACTGGAAGCCGTTTGCATCGGTGGTCGTCGAAACGTTGGTGACCTGCACGGCCACGTCGTACTCCGTCCCGCGCTCCACCCGGTCCGGGTGGGTGAAGGCCAGGGAGAACTTCGGGTTGGGCCGCACCGCCACGCCCGCCAGGGCCTGGCCCTCGATGGCCACGTTCAGGTCGCCCGAGGCGTTGCGGAGGCGTCCCGCGATGGCGATGGGGAACTCGTGGTAGCCGCACTGCGCGCCGCTCACCACCCACTGGGCCGAGGCGCTGGCGCCGGGGCCGACGAGGGCGCCGCCGTCGGCCGCCCGGAGCGGCTGGGTCTGGCTGTCCGCGGGGACGGGGACCAGGGGCCCGTCGGTGTCGGGGATCCCCGCCGTGGCCGTCAGGTCCGCCAGGAAGTAGCCCGCGTCGGGCGGGAGGGCGTTGCAGAGCACCAGGACCACCTGGAAGTGCTGCTGGAGGAAACCGATGTTCCCCGGGATGATGATGAGGCCCGGGATGCGGACCTCCGTCGCGGGGAGCCGGGGGAGGGAGACGTCGGGAAGCTCGATCTCCACCGGCGCGATGGTGTCGTGGTAGGTCCCGCCCGCCACGGGCTGGCCCGGGAGGCTCACCCCGCCCACGGGAAGGGTGGAGGGGACCCCCACCACCGGGAAGGTGAACTCCACCAGGGAGGAGGAGACCTCGATCCCCACGGTGAAGTTGTAGCCGGTCCAGGCGCCCGGGTCGCCCGTGATGCCGGCATCCTCCATTTCCTGCCACGTCATGGGGTCGGCGGTGACGCTCCAGACGAAGAGGTCGCCGCCCGCGTCGATCCGGACGCGGTGGGGCTCGGCGTAGAGGTAGGTCTTCCCGGTGGCGGCGCAGACGAGGCGCAGGTCGCGCAGTTCGTAGGCGCCGGCCACGGGGAACCACGCCGGCCCCAGGACGAGTTCGTCGCCCGGGGCGTACACCTTCTCCTCGCCGTCGGAGGTGTCCGGGTCCGTCAGTTCGGCCACCACGCCGCCCGGGCCGTAGAGGGTGCCCTTGACCCGGAAGTTGGCCCGGGCGTAGGCCGCCAGGCCCGCGGCCCAGGGGGCGTCGGGGTTGCTGAAGGCGAGGGCCGTCCGCAGGCGCACGGGGACGTTGAGCGGAACGCGGGCGGAAACGGGGGTCACCGTCAGCTTGAAGGCGGTGACCGCCACCTCGTAGCGCTTGACGGCGCCGGGGTTGGCGTCCTGGGCGGGGACGGGGGCGCCGAGGAAACCGGGAAGCAGCGCGAAAGCCAAAAGGCCGCGGAGGGCGCGGGAAAGGCCGGAGGTCCGGGCCGCAGAACGGGGGGCCGGCGGGGGGAGGGCGGAGGGGGCCGGCAGGGGGAGGGGGGGGGCGGGCGGAACGAAGGAGACCCGGCGGGGGTGTTCCACGACAGCGTCTTCACGGTTTCCCCGCGGCGCGGGCCCGCCTTCACACGGGATGGGGTGCGTCTGCTGTCGGTTCCGGTCCATGGGCATGCTCCGTTTCGGGGTAAAGGGTGTCCGCCGTTCGTCCGCGCCGTCCCGACGCGGATCCCCGGTTCGTACGCGTCGTCCCGACGCGGACACCAAGCGTTCGTACGCGCCGTCCCGGCGCGGACACCAGTTCGTACGCGTCGTCCCGACGCGGACAGCGAGGTAACCAGAGGCCCCGAAGAAGTGGGCTGGCGGCTTCGCCCCTCGCCCCTTCCCGAGCCCTTGCACCCGCGCCGGGACGGCGCGTGCGAACGTCGCGGGTCCGTACGCGCCGTCCCGGCGCGGACCACGCGGCCCCGCCGAGGCCCCGGCGACGAACCTGGGCCGCGGCCGGGGAGCCCGCCCGTTCCGGAACCGCCCGCGAAGGGGGGTCCCGGGCGCGGGGAAGCCGCCGGGACAGCGGCTTCGTCGCCACCCTGGCCGTTCACAACCCGGATATAACCTGGGGGGATTCCTGCGGTGAGCCTGCGCGGGGCCCTGGCCCCGTCTCCCCCTCCTTTTTCCCTTGTCAAACCGCGCTTTTCCGTCGCGGGGCGCCAGTATAAAAGACGAAAAGGGAAAATTTCAAGGGCTAAAATGGACGGTCATGTAAAAAATGCCCCCCGTTCGTACGCGCCGTCCCGACGCGGACACCAGACGTTCGTACGCGTCGTCCCGACGCGGACAGCGAGGTAACCAGAGGCCCCGAAGAATGGGACTGGCGGCTTCGCCCCTGGCCCCTTCCTGAACCCTTGCACCCGCGCCGGGACGGCGCGTGCAAACGTCGCGGGTTCGTACGCGTCGTCTCGACGCGGACAGCGAGGTAACCAGAGGCCCCGAAGAAGGGGACAGGCGGCTTCGCCCCTGGCCCCTTCCTGAACCCTTGCACCCGCGCCGGGACGGCGCGTGCGAACGTTGCAGGTTCGTACGCGTCGTCCCGACGCGGACCACGGGGTAGCTGGAGGCCGTGAAGAAGGGGGCTGGCGGCTTCGCCCCTCACTCTTTCTGAGCCCTTGCACCCGCGCCGGGACGGCGCGTGCAAACGTCGCAGGTTCGTACGCGTCGTCTCGACGCGGACAGCGAGCTAGCCGGAGGCCCCGAAGAAGGGGACAGGCGGCTTCGCCCCTGGCCTCTTCCTGAACCCTTGCACCCGCGCCGGGACGGCGCGTGCAAACGTCGCGGGTTCGTACGCGTCGTCCCGACGCGGACCACGGGGTAGCTGGAGGCCCCGAAGAAGGGGGCAGGCGGCTTCGCCCCTGGCCTCTTCCTGTACCCTTGCACCCGCGCCGGGACGGCGCGTGCGAACGTCGCGGGTTCGTACGCGTCGTCTCGACGCGGACCACGGGGTAGCTGGAGGCCCCGAAGAAGGGGGCAGGCGGCTTCGCCCCTGGCCTCTTCCTGTACCCTTGCACCCGCGCCGGGACGGCGCGTGCGAACGTCGGGCGTGCAAACTTTGCGCGTTCAGATTTCAGGGATTTGCAACCCACAGGTGGGGCCAGGGGTGAGCGTCACTCGCCAGGCATGCCCTGACCGGGTTCAGTCGGATGTACGCCACGATGCGTTCGAACTCCGCCGGGCACCGCACCCAGTGGTCGAACCACTCCCGCTGCCAGAACCGCATCCCCCTCGTCCCGCGAGAACGGTTCACCCGGCGGGCCGTAACGCGCTTGAAGGTGCTCATCAGCCACTCCAGGGTCCCCCGGTCGCCCGGGCACGCCCCGATGCAGGCCGGTGTCGGGGTGAAGAGCAGGTGCGCGTGGTTGGGCATCAGGACCCAGGCGTGCATCTCCCAGAAGCCGTTCGCGGAATTCTCCCGGATGAACGCCTCGACCTCCGAAGCGACCCGCGGGTTCTCGAGGTCCCGGCGGCCCTCGAAGCGGTGGAGCCAGTTCTCCATGGCCAGGAAGCCGGCCCTTGACTTCCGCAGGCCGGCGTCGCCGCCTCCGGCGGCCTTCCCGGCGATGCGGCGGATGCCGGCCGCGATCTGCGGCGGCAGGGCGCCGAACAGGCCGACGGTCACGAAGTAGGTCCCGTTTTCCACTTCCCAGTGCGGGAGCCGTTTCCGGTAGAAGCGGGCGGTCGGTCCGGGCTGCTGCATGGGGCGCCTCCGTTTGACGTGATCGTCGGCCTTCACCCTTAACAACGTTTTCGCCGGGAGATTTCCGAAGTTTTTTTCGAACTTTTTTCAGGGGTGACGCCCCCGCAAAAAGTCTTTTTTGCCCGCGAATCACGCGAATGAACGCGAATCAGAAATCAAAAACTGATAGATATTACTCGTGTTATAAATACGCGCCAATTCGTTTTATTCGCGGGAAATCTCCCTTTCGCGACGTTTTGCGGGGTCATAAGGGGTTGTCGGCCGCACCCGCAAGGCGGGGCTGCCGGTCTCTTCTCGGGACGGCTCAGTGCCGGCCCCTGGCCTTTGCTCCAAGCCGGTTCGTACGCGTCGTCCCGACGCGGACACCAGACGTTCGTACGCGTCGTCTCGACGCGGACACCAGACGTTCGTACGCGTCGTCTCGACGCGGACAGCAGACGTTCGTACGCGTCGTCTCGACGCGGACAGCGAGCTAGCCAGAGGCCTCGAAGAAGAGGACTGGCAGCTTCGCCCCTGGCCCCTCCCAAACCCTTGCACCCGCGCCGGGACGGCGCGTGCGAACGTTGCAGGTTCGTACGCGTCGTCTCGACGCGGACAGCGAGCTAGCCGGAGGCCCCGAAGAAGGGGACAGGCGGCTTCGCCCCTGGCCTCTTCCTGTACCCTTGCACCCGCGCCGGGACGGCGCGTGCGAACGTCGCGGGTTCGTACGCGTCGTCTCGACGCGGACCACGGGGTAGCTGGAGGCCGTGAAGAAGGGGGTTGGCGGCTTCTCTCCTGGCCCCTTCCTGAACCCTTGCACCCGCGCCGGGACGGCGCGTGCGAACGTCGGGCATGTAAACTTTGCGCGTTCAGATTTCAGGGATTTGCAACCCACAGGTGGGGCCAGGGGTGAGCGTCACTCGCCAGGCATGCCCTGACCGGGTTCAGTCGGATGTACGCCACGATGCGTTCGAACTCCGCCGGGCACCGCACCCAGTGGTCGAACCACTCCCGCTGCCAGAACCGCATCCCCCTCGTCCCGCGAGAACGGTTCACCCGGCGGGCCGTAACGCGCTTGAAGGTGCTCATCAGCCACTCCAGGGTCCCCCGGTCGCCCGGGCACGCCCCGATGCAGGCCGGTGTCGGGGTGAAGAGCAGGTGCGCGTGGTTGGGCATCAGGACCCAGGCGTGCATCTCCCAGAAGCCGTTCGCGGAATTCTCCCGGATGAACGCCTCGACCTCCGAAGCGACCCGCGGGTTCTCGAGGTCCCGGCGGCCCTCGAAGCGGTGGAGCCAGTTCTCCATGGCCAGGAAGCCGGCCCTTGACTTCCGCAGGCCGGCGTCGCCGCCTCCGGCGGCCTTCCCGGCGATGCGGCGGATGCCGGCCGCGATCTGCGGCGGCAGGGCGCCGAACAGGCCGACGGTCACGAAGTAGGTCCCGTTTTCCACTTCCCAGTGCGGGAGCCGTTTCCGGTAGAAGCGGGCGGTCGGTCCGGGCTGCTGCATGGGGCGCCTCCGTTTGACGTGATCGTCGGCCTTCACCCTTAACAACGTTTTCGCCGGGAGATTTCCGAAGTTTTTTTCGAACTTTTTTCAGGGGTGACGCCCCCGCAAAAAGTCTTTTTGCCCGCGAATCACGCGAATGAACGCGAATCAGAAATCAAAAACAGATAGATATTACTCGTGTTATAAATCCGCGCCGATTCGTTTTATTCGCGGGAAATCTCCCTTTCGCGACGTTTTGCGGGGTCATAAGGGGTGGTCGGCCGCGCCCGCAAGGCGGGGCTGCCGGTCTCTTCTCGGGACGGCTCAGTGCCGGCCCCTGGCCTTTGCTCCAAGCCGGTTCGTACGCGTCGTCCCGACGCGGACAGCGAGCTTGCCGGAGGCCGTGAAGAAGGGGGCTGGCAGCTTCGCCCCCGGCCCCTTCCTGAACCCTTGTACCCGCGCCGGGACGGCGCGTGCGAACGTCGGGCGTGCAAACGTCGCGGGTTCGTACGCGTCGTCTCGACGCGGACGACAGGGCATCCGGAGGCCGTGAAGAAGGGGGCTGGCAGCTTCGCCCCTGGCCCCTTCCCGAGCCCTTGTACCCGCGCCGGGACGGCGCGTGCAAACTCCGGGCGTGAAAACTCCGGGCGTGCAAACGTCTTGTCTGCCCACTTCCTGGCGGGATGATGTGATCCTGTTCACAGTGTCCCCGGAAGGAAAAGGGTAAAATAAGAATGGGCGACGTGTCTGCGGGACGCGGCTTCGGACGGGACGGCGTCCGCCGCAGCGAGAAGCTGCATTAAAACGGTGCGCGACGCGGGCCGGGCGGAGCCGATGCGTACCGAACGCCGACCGCTTGCGGCACGGGACGCGTGCCGGGCGAAGCCGATGCGAGACGAACACCGGCCGCTTGCGGCACGGGACGCGGGCCGGGCGGAGCCGATGCGAGACGAACACCGGCCCGTCGCGGCACGGGACGCGGGCCGGGCGAAGCCGATGCGAGACGAACGCCGGCCCCTCGCGGCACGCGATTCGGGTTGGGCGGAGCCAATGCGGGCCGAATGCCAGCTGCTTGCGGCACGGGATCGGCGACGCGGGCAGGCCGGAACGCGATGGGATTTCGGCGGCGGCGTCCCGCGAGAAGGGGGCCGAGCGCTTCCCCGGCGCGGGAGTTTCCGGCCGGCCGGGGTGCCCCGGTTTTTCCTTTTCCGAGCACTCCCCGGGAGTGTATGATAAACGGTGATGGGTTTGCAAAAAGGCGGAAAACGAGCGGAATTGCGGCTGTAACGCCTTTGCTTGGGCCATCGCCCGGAGAACAAGGACACGTTGCGGGGTTGGCCAGGGTGATTCTGAACCGAGGGAGTTCGTCATGAAAACGTACCGTCCGCGCCGAGGCGTCGCCTGGAGCAAGGTAGGCGACGTCGGCGTGATCATCAACCCCTGGAGGGAGCGCATGATCGGCCTGAGCGCCGCCGCCTACGGGTGGTGGGAGCGGTTGATCGCGGGGCCGGGCGCCCCCGGCGAAGCCTCGCCCGGCGCGCCCGGCAACGGCGGGGGGCCTCACGCGTCCCCGCCCCCCCGCGGGACGGCCGCCGCGCCGGCGTCCCCCGGAGATGACCTGCTGCCCTTCTTCCGGGAAATGGGCCTCTTCGAGGGCGAAGACTCCGCCGACACCCGCGAGGGAACGCCCGCGCTGCCGCCCCACGTCCTCTGGGTGGAAGCCTTTGAGCCGCTGGCCTTCACCTACTCCTGCGTGTCGGTCCCGGGGCAGAGTTACGCGTGCGACCAGACCCCTTCCACCGGGCCGGGGGGAGGGTCGCGGCACAAGCCCACCCCGGCTTCGCGCCGGCGCTGAGACACGGACCGCGAGCGAGGGCCGCTCCCTCGAAAAGCGTCCCGGAAAGACGCCGTGAGGCGTGACGACGGTGTGGCGCAACGTGGGAAAACGGACGAAATTCGTCCACAAATCTTTTGTTTTTTGCATTGTCCAGGATTCGGGGCGAGCGTTCGGATGTTCGGCATCCGAGCCGCCGGACGGAGTCAGGCAGTGCCGGTCAAGAGGTCGACAACGGTAATGAGGACCCGCCACGTGGAGGTGGTCATGATGTTCAGCGCTTCGCTCTTCAGGCAATCAACCCCCCTGATCTTCCTCACCCTTTTTCTTTTCGCGCCGGCACCCGCGGCGCTCGGGGAATCTCCCGGCCGGCCGGGGACCCGGGTCCCGCCCGCGGTCTTCGACCCCGCCACCGGCGAGAGACTGGTGGCCATCCCCTCGGACTGGAAGTCCTACCACCCCTTCTCCGAGCGCTTCGTCCCCTCGGAGACCGTGGCGGACGACGATGTCCTGATGGACCTCCGCACCGCGAGTTTCCGCACCGGCCCCCTGACCGCCCGGAACGCCGCGGGACGAAGGGTCTTCGCGGACCCCGACCTGCGCAGTTTCCCCGCCGAGCGGGTCCGCCGGCCGTTCGAAGCGTCCGCCCGGGACTACTTCATCGTCCAGGCCGGTTCCCCCGGCGGGGTGACCGAACTCCGAAAGCTCCTTGAGAGCGCGGGTGTGCCGATCCTGGACTACCTCCCCCGCTTCGCCTACCTGGTCAAGCTGGACGCGGCGACCCTGGAGGCCCTGTCCCAGGCGGCCCCGGTGCACTGGGTCGGCTTTTTCCATCCCGCTTTCCGGGTGGACCCCGTGCTCGACTACATCTTCGAGGCGGACCCCGAACACGTGCTCAAGTACACCGCCCATCTCGACGGGGACCACTTTCCGGACATCGGCTCCGTCATGGAGGCGCTCGAGCCCTCGCAGCTCAAGATCGTCAACTTCGACTGGACCGAGCGGGGCTGGCTGCTGAGGCTCCAGGGACCGATTTCGGACGCCCGGCGCCTGGCGACCCTGCAGGGTTGCCTGTGGGTGGAGCGGTTCGTGGACCACCAGCTTTTCAACAACATCGCCCGGACTTCCGTCGCCACCACCACCGGCCGGGGCGCCACAGCCGGCCCCATCATGGACGTGGAGGACGTCTGGGCCCGCGGCATCCGCGGCGAGGGGCAGATCGCCTCGGCCGCCGACACCGGGCTGTCCACCGGCGACCTTTCCACACTCCACCAGGACTTCGGCCAGCAGGGATCGCCTTCCAATCCGATGCGGGTGATCAAAGGATATGCTCTTGGTCGAACCACTGGAGGAGGTAAGTGGGACGACAACCAAACTACAGGGGGAGGCCATGGCACCCATACCTCCGGGTCAATCGTTGGCAACGGGTTCCGTTCGGGATCTACCCCCAGCACCAACACCTTCCCCTCAACCTGTTTCGCCGGCACTGCTCCAAAAGCACAATTCGTTTTTCAATCCATCATGGACAAGAATGGTAATCTTGGCGGAATCCCGACAGATCTCAACAATCTCTTTCAGCCCCCATACTCGGATGGGGCCCGTGTCCACTCGAACTCCTGGGGAGCAGCCGTCGCTGGAGTTTATGACACTGACTCACAAAACCTCGACGAGTTTTGCTGGAACAACAAGGATATGGTGATCACCTTCTCCGCGGGAAACAGCGGGGTGGACACCGGCAGCCCGGACGGTGTGGTCAACACGGATTCCATCGGCTCACCGGGTACTGCAAAGAATTGCATCACGGTCGGTGCTAGCGAGAACTATCGACCGGATTTCCAATATGGGTACGACAACAGCGGTTCTGAATATTGCCAACCGAATCCGACCTGGAGTTGGTTCAACTCCACAAATTTCTCCACGGCTCCCGTCTCCACCGATTTGATGGCCGACAATTCCAATGGGATGGGTGCCTTTTCCTCACGCGGACCTTGCGATGACAGTCGTTTCAAACCGGATATCGTTGCACCGGGCATCGCCATCATCTCGACTCGCACGGATCTGAATCAGGGCATCGAAGAATGGGGCGATTGCACGGTCCCAACCGGGCAGAAAACGTATTATCTGGCAATGGGGGGCACCTCCATGTCCAACCCCCTTAGCGCCGGTTGCGCCACTCTCGTTCGTCAGTATTTCGTTGATGGCTGGCATGCAAACAACAGTTCGGTGACCAATTCCAGTGCTGTTCCCGCCCATGGATTCAACCCCTCTTCAGCACTGATCAAGGCCGTCCTGATCAACGGGGCATGGGACATGGCCCCCGGCCAGTACGGCACCTCTACACCGCAACCGGAGATTCCCCCGAAGTGGGACAGAGACAACAACCTCGACCTGCCCAACAATGCCGAGGGCTACGGCCGGGTGGACCTAGAGCACTCCCTCTTCCCAAGTTACGGGTGGGGTGACGATCTGAGTCGGGTCCTCGAAGTCCACGATGTAAGCCCGGGTCTCACAACAGGAAATTATACGGACTATACTTTCTCTGTCACCAACGAGGACAACCCCCTCATCGCGACCCTGGTTTGGACAGACCCTTACGGCGCAACAGGATCCGGGAAAAAGCTGATCAACGACCTGGACCTTCGTGCCACCGCTCCCGGAGGGACGGTTTTCTATCCGAACAGGCTCAACTACACTGGCGGCAGTGCCGATAGATATAACAACGTGGAGCAGGTCAAGGTAACCAATCCCACACTCGGGACCTGGACGATTCGAGTCACCGGCTACGCTGTACCGGGAAACGGTGTAGCCGGCACCACTACTCAACCCTATGCCCTGGTCATCTCAGGGATTTCCTGCAGTACTCCCAGCCCATCCAGCATCGCGGCGGCGCAATACGGGAACAACGCCCTCCGACTCACCTGGAGTTCCGTGAGCGGCGCCTCGGAGTATCGCATTCTTCGTGCCACCATTTCCGGCGGACCCTACTCTCAGATTGGAACTTCCACCGCCTCACCATACATCGACACGAACGTTACGGGCGGTGTGACATACTATTATGTGGTCAAGGCATATGGAAACTGTCTGTCACGGAAATCCACGGAGGCTTCGGCTACAGCTGCCGGAACGTGCAACCTGCCCCCGACCTTCACGGGTTTAACCAGCGCCTCAAGCGCAGGTTCCGCAAACTGCGGAATCAATCTTTCGTGGAGTGCGGCTACGGCACTTTGTGGGGGGCCTGTGAACTACAGTGTCTACCGGGATACAGCATCCGGCTTCACTCCAGGGACCACAAATCGGATCGCTTCGGGCATAGCCGGCACATCCTTCAACGATGCAAACGGACTCGCGTCAGGAACCGCCTACTATTACATCGTCCGAGCCACCGACACCGCCAATGGCGTCGAGGAATCCAACCTCGTCCGATTGTCCTGCGTCCCCTACGGGGCCCTGTCAGCCACGACTTTTTATACGGAGAACTTTGACGGATGGGCTGCAGGAAGCTTGGCGAACTGGGTGAGAGCCTATTATACCGGCGACGCGAACGACTGGCGCGGCGTCATGGCCTGCACGGCGCATTCGGGATCCAACATCTTCCGCTGTGGAGGAACGGACTGTACAGCAAGCTATGCGCTTTCGAAGCATGCATTGGCCCGGCCGCCGGCGATCACTTTCCCTTCCGGTTCCTCAAACACCCGTTTGAGTTTCTGGCATCGTTGGGCAGCTGAAACCTCTTATGATGGGTTCTACCTGAGGATTTCCACCGATGGTTCGGCCTATACGGTGGTCGCGTCGTCCGCGATCCTCCAGAACACCTACAACAGTACCGCGTCGGGTATCGGCGTGTGGAGCGGCAACCAGGCGAGCTTCGTCAACACGATTGTCGATCTGGACGCCGCTTGCAACCTGATTTCCGGCAACACCGGCGGATGCTCCGGGAAAACCGTTTACATCGGGTTTATGGAGCTGACAGACAATCTTTATAACTATTCCGGCTGGTTCATTGACGACGTTGTGATCACGGCGAACGTCCCGGGCAGCTGCTCCACCACCCCCGGCGACGTGCTTTACCTGACCGCCCGGGCCACCAGCGGCCAGAACAAGCTGGAGTGGGTGAACCCCTCGACCAATTACGGCGGCACCACCCGGATCTGCCGGAAGACCGGGTCCTATCCCACCGGCCCCACCGACGGCAACATCGCCGACGTCGCCGGCTCCGCCGGGGCTTACGGCAGCTACACCGACTCGACGGGCCTGGTCAACGGGACCACCTACTACTACGCCGCCTTCGCCCGGGCTGCCTCGGGGGCCTACGCCGACGGGAAGACCGTCACCAGCCGCCCCTTCGCCACCCCGGCCGACGTCAAGTGGGCCTACAGCACCGGCGCCTCCGCCCTGACCCCCCCGGGGGTCCGCCCGGGCGTCATCGGGACAGGGGCCGTCTACGCCGTGTCCAACGACCGGAACCTCCACGTGATGGACGTGACGTCCACCGGCGGCAGCTGGCCGCGCTACTCCGGGACCTTCGAGTGCACGCCCTCCGCCATGGACGCCCCCTCCCAGGGCCGCCCGACGGTGATCCCCACCCCGGTGATCCCGGGGGTGACGCGGGTGGCGTTCCTGGGGACCCAGGACGGGGACGTCCTCGCCTTCAACGCCATGACCGGCACCCAGGTCTGGTCCTCCCACTTGGGCGAGGTCGTCCAGGCGACGCCGGCGGGCATCTTCACGGCCTTCGGCGGGGCCTACAACCTGCTCTTCGCGGGAACGCGCAACGCCACCACCGACAACGCCGTCTTCGCCCTGAACCCCGTCAACGGCAACACCGCCTGGACCTTCAACAACGGCGGCGGCTCGGGGCGCATCGGCATCATCAGCAGCATGCCGGCGGTGGACTACGCCAACCGCCGGCTCTACTTCACCAGCCGGGCCCGGGGCGGCGGGAGCCCCAACACCGTGTGGTGCCTCGACTTCACCGACAGCGGCGCCATGGTCAACGCCTCCTGGCCGTCACCGGCCTCCCCGTTGGTCACCGAGGACATCGACGCCAGCCCCACCCTCTACAACGGCCGGCTCTACGTGGGCACGAACGACGGGAAGGTTCACGCCCTCAACGCCGCCACCGGCGCGGTCCTGTGGACCTACAACACCGGCGACGGGACCCCGGTGAAGAACTTCGTCTGCCTCGGCTACACCACCCCGACCCAGCGGATCTACTTCAGCACCTCGGACCGGATCTACGCCCTCGACGAGAACCAGACCTCCAACACCGTCGCGTTGGCCAGCGGCTGGCCGGTCACGGACATCGCCTCCCCCTCCACCCCGCTCTACCTGATCGGGGGAACCTACCTTTACGTCGGGTCCAGCAACGGGAGCCTCTACGAGATCAACACCACGACCCCCGCCACCCGGAAGTCCGTGGCGCTCGGGAGCCCGGCGTCCGCCGTGGGCAGCCCCAGCTTCGACGTGACCAACAACCTGATCTATGTCGGCACCGCCGCCGGCATCGTCTACGCCGTCTCGATCCCGCTGCAGTGAGGGAGGGAACATGAACACGCGACACAATAATGGAGTCTGGATCAGCCTGGCGGTCCTGTCCCTGGCGGCCTGGACCGGCGCGTTGGCCGAGACGGAGGCGTCGGCCGGTCCGGCCACCTGCGTCATGATCCTGGCGGGCTCCGCGGAGGAGACCCCCGGAACCTGGGGAACGGCCTTCTCCGCCACCCGGACCGTCGACCTCACCTTCACGGTGGTTTTCCGGAAAAACCTCCGGGGCGAGCACCTTCTTGAATTGCGCGTCTTCACGCCCCAGGGCGACCTCTACCAGTCGATCTCCGGCCAGGTCGCGGAGGAAGGGAAGAAGGCGGAGAAACGGAAGGTCCCCGGGTATGCCATGCCCCGCTTGCAGTGGGTCCCCACCCCCATTTCCCACGGTGACAGGCGGGGGCTGAAGGTGGACGTCCCCTTCCCGGTGGGGGGGACGCTGATCCAAACCAGCTCCCTCTATGGACAGTGGCGCGTGGAAGCCTACGTGGACGGGGCCCGTATCCCCTGTACGGAGCCCCTCCACTTCTGGATCACCGAGTGACGGAAACGTTCCGCCTGAGTCTCTCGGGGGCCCGGCTGGACCTGAGATTGCCCCCGGCGTCGCTCGACCCTTCCTTCGCACGCTTCAAGCTCCATCCGTCGGACCCCTCGACGAATGGAGCTGTTTTTACAGTGGCCGTTGAGGAAGACCTCTCCCCGCCCCCTGCGGCTTCTGCCCTGACGGGGTGCCCTCTGACCCTTCTCGACGGCAACCCGGGCGTGATCGCATTCGATTCCCCCGTTTTCCGGGGCCGGCTCGACCTTCCCGGCCGGCGGGGGGCCTTCCACCAGACCCCTGGCAGCCGAGCCTACCGCGCGGGCTTGCAGATCCTGCTCTCCCACCTCCTGGAAAGCCGCAGCCGCATTCTGGTCCACGGCGCCGGCCTGGTGGACGGGGAGACGGCCTGGCTCTTCGCGGGGCCCTCCGGAGCGGGCAAAAGCACGGTGGCGGAGCTGGCCGGCCGGCCGCTGCTCAACGACGAGTTGTGCTGCGTGGGGATCGACGGGGAAAGCACACCCACCCTGAGCGGCACTCCCTTCGGACGGTGTGATCTCACGGGGACATTCCCCCTGGCCGGCATCTGCTGGCTGGAGAAGTCCGCCACGGACGAATGCGAAGCGCTGCCCCCCGCCCAGGCCCTTCGGCTCCTGCTCTCCCAGACGGTGGCGGGCGCGGGCGACCCCGACCACCTGTCGCGGCTCTTCCGGCACACGGCCGACCTCGTCCGGAGAAGCCCCGTATACCGGCTCCGCTTCACCCGCAGCCGGCAGTTCATGGACGTGATGGATGCAACCCGAAAAAGCCTTTGATCTTTATCATTACGCCGAGGTCCTCGGAACCGCCGCGCGGGAGCGGGTCCCCCTCGCCGTCCTCGCGGAGCTGACCTGGCGGTGCGTCTGTCGCTGCCGGCACTGCCACGTCTGGCCGCGGGCGGGGGCGGAACCGGAACTCCCCACCGGGGCGTGGCTTCGGATCCTGGACGAACTTTCCGCGGCGGGCACCTTGTTCCTGACCTTCTCCGGCGGCGAGCCCCTCCTCCGGGACGACCTGTTCACCCTCATCGACCGGGCGATCCGGCTCGGGACCTTCGTGACGGTCTTCACCAGCGGTGTCGTGCTGACCCCCGACGATGCGGCCCGGCTCGCGGATTCCGGGGTGGGAACGGTGGAAATCAGCTTCTACAGCAGCCGGCCGGAGGTCTACGAGGCCGTCACCGGCGTCCCCGGCAGCTTCAAGCGGCTGGAGGGCAACCTGAGGTCGCTCCAGGACGCCGGGGTCCCCGTGATGCTCAAGACCCCCGTCACCCGGACCAACTACCGCAGCCTGCCGGAGACCTTCGCGTGGGCCGACGACCACGGCTTCCCTTTCCGGGCCGACTTCACCGTGTTCCCGGACTGCACCGGCAACGCCTGCAACCATGGCGAGGTGCTGTCCGAGACCGAACTGGAGGCGGCGATGCGCCTGGCCGCCCCGTTCCAGCCGCAGACGGCGTTTTACCAGTCCCGGCCGGAGGACCCGGTCTGCTATGCCGGTCACCGCTTCTGCGCCATCGACCCGGCGGGGCGGCTTTACGGGTGCACGCTGATGCCCGCGCCGGCGGGCGACCTGACCCGGGAACGCTTCGCGGACGCCTGGGCCCATTCGCCGGTCCTGGCGGCGCTTCGCGGGATGAGGCACGGCACCCGCCAGGCCTGCCGGAACTGCGAGCTGCTGCCGCACTGCGGCCGCTGCCCCGCCCTCTCCGCCCGCACCGGCGGGGCGCTGGACGGGGTCACCGACGCCGTCTGCCGGGAGGCCCGGGTGCGGGCGCGGCTGGCGGAAGGGGAATCGGCGCAACGTTCAAAGCCGACGCCCAGGCCCTGACGATTTCACGCGCAGCCCGACCCAAAGCCCGCGGGGACGCGTGAACTCCCCCTCCGAACCCTGTTTCCCGTCCCCGCTCGATCTCCCGTCCCGCACCCCTTCAGGGTGCGTTTCATTCCCCTGCCGACGCGACCCGGGGGCGGCGACGCGGGCGCCCGGAACATCCCGGCCTCCGGACGTTCGCCGCCGGCGCCCGCGCCTTGCCCCCGGCTGAAACGCCCCCTCCCCTTCGGGGCGGGGAGAGGCCTCTCGAAGATTTCACTGTCCCCGCGGGGCGAAGGCGGGAGAGGGCGCCATTCGACCGCAAGGTCTGCTCCGCTTCTGAAAGCAGTCGGCACTTGCAAGTCTTTTTCTCTTGCAGAGACACGGAGGCACGGAGAAATGCAAATCGTATTTAATAGAATCAACAGTCTTTATGAATTCTTCTCCGTGCCTCTGTGCCTCTGTGAGATCACAACCAGAACTTCTTGCGAGGGCATCGAATATTGATGCGTTCGAAAAAAAGTCGGGAAACGAAGAGGAAAGTGTATGTATAGCCTTTGTTTAAGCCATCTTCTGGAGGGCGATGGCACTTTTTGCGACCGCGTCATGATTGATTTCCGATTCGCACGCGTTCGCGTGATTCGCGGGTTGCAAGGGCTTTGCGGGGAGGTCAAGGGCTGTGACCGCGGAATCGGCGGGCCGTCGCGGGAAAGCGGCGCTCCGGAAGCCTGCGCGCCTTGCTCTTGGGCTTTGTTCAAAAGCGGCGCTCCGGCGGCCTTCGCACCGCATTCCGCAGGCGGCCAATGGAAAACGGCGCTCCGGAAGCCTGCGCGCCGCACTCCGCACGGGATCGCAGGCCGGCGGGCGAGGGTAGTTCACGGGATCGCGGGCCGGCGGGCGAGGGTACTTCCGCCCGGGGCTTGACGGGGCGTGGGGCCGGAGCTTGACGGGGCGTGGGGGACGCGCCGCCCGGCGGGGGCGGCGCGTCCGGGGTATTCTACTTGGCGAAGATGATCAGGAGGGTGTAGAGGGCCAGGGACTCGATGAGGACGAGGCCGAGGATCAGGAAAAACCGGATGGAATCCGCGGCGCCGGGGTTGCGGGACACGGACTCGCAGGCCGCCACGATGGCCTTGCTCTGGCCCAGGCCGCAGACGGCGGACGCCAGCGCCATGGCGAACGCGGGCAGGACCTTCATCCAGCCGTCGGCGGCCGCGGCCTTCTCCGCCGGCGGGGCGCCCTCGGCCAGGACCGGCAGGGTGAACAGGGCGGCGAGGACGGCCATGGCACCCATCACGATGATTCGTTTCTTCACGATAGCCTCCTTGGGTATGCTTTCATTGGGGATTTTCCTCACGGGGCCCGCCGCTAGCGGGCGTGGGCTTCCTCGCCGTGCCCGTCGTCGTGGGCGACGGTCTGCGAGATGTAGACGATGGACAGGATGACGAACACGAAGGCCTGCAGCAGGCTGGTGAAAATGGCCAGGGCCAGGATGGGGAGCGGGAGCACGAAGGGGAGCAGGCCGGCGAACACCAGGATGATGAGGTCCTCGCCGTAGATGTTGGCGAAGAGACGGACGGACAGCGAGAAAGGCCTCGCCAGGTGGGACAGGATCTCCACGGGGACCATGAGCGGGGCGATGAGGGGGACCGGCCCCATGAACTCCTTGAGGTAGCCCAGCAGGCCGTGCTGCCGGATCCCCACCCAGTTGTAGTAACAGAACACCACGATGGCGCACCCGGCGGTGACGTTGATGTTGCTGGTGGGGGACTCGAAACCGGGCACCAGGCCGACGAGGTTGGCGAAGAAGATGAAGGTGCCGAGGGAGACGTGGAAGGAGAGGTGTTTGCGCCCCTGCGGCCCGATGATGGCGTCGCTGAGCCCCTGGATGCCGCCCACCACGGACTCGACCAGGTGCTGCATCCCCCCCGGGCGGTCCATGCTGAGTTTCCGCCGGAGCCACCAGAAGAAGACCACGAGGAAGACGGTCACGAAGAGGATGTAGGCCACGTGGTTGGGGATCGGGGCGGCCGGGTTCTCGAAGCGGGCGCCGAGGGTCTCGCCGACCCGGACCACCGCCGGTCCCAGCAGCGCATTCAGCACGCGTGTCAGCCACAGTTGTTCCATCGTTCACTCGCCCCTGGTCAGGCCCGTGAGGTAGGCCACGCTCTCGATCATCACGGCCGCCGCCGGCAGCAGCAGGCCCCAGAAGAAGCCTTCCACGTCAAATATCGAAAGCCGGATCATAGCACAGGCGGCGAGCAGAATCAAAAGGTATCGCAAAAAAAAACTCCGCCCCGCCCCCCGGCCCGCGGCTTTCTTCAACGCCCGGTCCACGATCCGGACCTGCCCCTGGTAAAGCACCCACGCCAGCACCCCGCCGAGGGTGATGGAGAGCGCGAGGGCGAACTTCCCCATCGCGAGGAAGACCGTCCCGCCGACCCCGGCGCAGACCAGGGTCCAGATGCCGATCCGCCGGATGACGGATTCCTGTGCCGTTCGCCCCCCCGTGACCATGTCGCCTCCTTCCGGGCCGTGACCCGGGAATGATAACCCCGCCGGGCCCGTTTGTAAAGCCTTGTCCGGTGAACGAAAAACCGGTTGCCATCCCCCGGGTTTCCTGATAGCATGAAGGGCGTAGTTTCAGAGCGCCTCATGTCGACACGGTCGCAACAAGCCCGGATTCGGATCTCACGGAGGCACGGAAGCACGGAGAAGAACCATAAGGAACTTTGATTCTATTAAATACGATTTGCATTTCTCCGTGCCTCCGTGCCTCCGTGAGAGAAAAGGGCTTTTTGCGGGACTGTCAACGTTGATGCCCTCGCATCAAAAAGTCGGAAAACGAGCGGGAAAGTGTCTGTAAGGCCTTTGTTTGAGCCATCACCCGGAGGGTGACGGCACTTTTTGCGACCGCGTCAACCTTGACCCCGTGCCTGTTTTTCCGGAGACGGCGCACCGACATTCGAGGGAGGTGAGAGATGCTGAAGTGGCTGGGCAAAGGAAGCAACCTGGAGAACCTGATGGCCTCGAAGAACTACCGCAAGGCCGTGACGCTGATCCGCGAGCAGCTGCAGGCGAAGGAGAACAAGGACAACCTCTGGCTGATCCAGCAGCTGGCGCTGGTGCTCGAACTCGACGGGCAGAAGGACAAAGCCGTGAAGGTCCTCGAGGACCTCGCCGACCGCTTCGTGAAAGACAACTACCTCGCCAAGGCTGTGGCCGTCATCAAGAACATCCAGCGGCTGGCCCCGGACCGGCCCGGCCTGGAGGAGAAACTGGCCGAGACCATCGGGCTGCAGAGCGCCGAGGCGACCCGGAAGTTCTACCCGGCGGGCGCCCGACCGGCCGTCGCGGTCCCCGGGGCGGCCCCGGCCGCAACCCCTCAACCCTCCGAGGCAGCCCAGGCGCTCAAGACCCTGCCGCTGCGCCCCCCGCCGCCGCCCGATCAACCCCTGCGGCCTTCCGTCGGGGCGCCGGTCGGCCCCGCGCCGGGCTTCCAGGGCGTGAAGGGGTCCCCCCTCTTCAGCGAGTTCGCACCCCACGAACTGGCGGCCTTCATGCGGGGGCTGATCCTGAAGTCCTTCTCGCCGGGGGAGATCATCGTGACCGAGGGGGAGCCCGGCGACAGCCTCTTCGTGCTGGCCGGGGGCCGCGTGCGGGTCTACGTCCGGGACGAGCGCAACCGGAACCAGATGGTCCGCACCCTCGACGAGGGCGCCTTCTTCGGCGAAATCTCCCTGGTCACGGGGCAGCCGCGCTCCGCCACCATCACCGCGGCCTCCTCCTGCGACGTCCTCGAGCTGGACCAGGCCGCCCTGCAAAAGATCGGCGAGCAGCACCCCAAGGTCTCGGAGGTGATCACCGACTTCTGCAACCGGCGCTTCGGCAGCCCCGAGGAAAAACTGGCCCGGGGGGAGATCGACGAGCGGGCGGTGCCCGAGATCGACTTCGAGATCGGTTTCGACGCGGGGGCCGAGGAGGAGTGACGGGGTTGCGAAACGTCGGGAATCGAACGGAAAAGTGGTGGTAAGACCTTGGGTTGAGCCATCGCCCGGAGGGCGGTGGCACTTTTGACGGAAACGTCAGGCTGGATCGCGGGGGCCGTCGCCCCGGGGGGAGGATCGGACATGAGCGAAACGGACGAGACGATCGACACCACGGCGGCGGTGCTCAAAACCCTGGTCCTCACCGACCTGGTGGACAGCACCAAGATCACCGGGCAGCTGGGCGACGAGCAGATCTTCACGGTGTTCGGGCGCCACGACCGCATGGCCCGGGACCTCCTGGCGGCCAACCGCGGCCGGGAGATCGACAAGACCGACGGCTTCCTCCTGCTCTTCGACCGTCCCATCGACGCCCTGGCCTACGCCATGGCCTACCACGCCGGGCTGCGGGAACTCTCCGGCGCCCTCGGCGTCCGGCTGGCGGCCCGGGTGGGCATCCACCTGGGGGAGGTCTTCCTGCGGGAGAACCCCCCGGAGGACGTGGCCCGCGGCGCGAAGCCCCTGGAAGTGGAAGGGCTGGCCAAACCCGTGGCCGCGCGACTGATGTCCCTGGCCACCGCCGGGCAGACCCTCCTGACGCGCACCGCCTTCGACGTCATCCGCCGGGCGGCCGTGGGGAGCCAGGCCCTCCCCGCCCGCCTCAACTGGCTCGCCCACGGCAACTTCGCCCTCAAGGGGGTGGAGGAACCCACCGAGATCTACGAGGTGGGGGAGCCCGACTTCGCCCCCCTGACCCCGCCGCCCGACTCCGAGAAGGCCCACCGCATCGTCGGCGACCAGACCATCCTCGGCTGGCGCCCCTCCCCCGGGCAGGACGTGCCGCACCGCCCCAACTGGGCGCTGGTGGAGAAGCTCGGGGAAGGCGGCTACGGCGAGGTCTGGCTGGCGAAGCACAAGAAAACCCACGACCTCCTCGTCTTCAAGTTCTGCTTCGAGGCGGAGCGGCTCCGGGGCATCAAGCGGGAGGTCACCCTCTTCCGGCTCATCAAGGAGGCCCTGGGCAACCGGGAGGACATCGCCCGGATCCGGGACTGGAACTTCGACGACCCGCCCTACTTCCTCGAGGCCGAGTACACCGAGGGCGGCAGCCTGCTGGAGTGGTTCGAGAAGCAGGGGGGGGGCGGGAAGGTTCCGCTGAAGGAGCGGGTCCTCATCGTGGCCCGGGTGGCCGAGGCCCTGGCGGCGGCCCACTCGGTGGGCGTCCTCCACAAGGACATCAAGCCCGCCAACATCCTGATCACCCTCGACAAGGAAGGGCACGCTCAGCCCAAGCTGACGGACTTCGGCATCGGCCTCCTCACCGACACCAGCCGCCTCGCGGAGTTCGGCATCACCGTGATGGGGGCCACGGAGATGGCCGCCACCAAGAGTGCCACCTCCGGCGGCACCATGCAGTACATGGCCCCCGAGCTGCTGGAGGGGAAGCTCCCCACCACCCAGGCCGACATCTACTCCCTGGGCGTGATCCTCTACCAACTGGCGGTGGGGGACATGCAGCGCACCCTGGCCCCGGGCTGGGAACGCCAGGTGGAGGACCCCCTCCTGCGGGAGGACATCGCCGCCGCGGTGGAGGGGGTGCTGGAGAATCGCCTCTCGAGCGCCGGGGAACTGGCCCGCCGGCTCCGGGCCCTCGACGAGCGCCGGGCGCAGCGGGAGGCCGAGGAGAAGGCGAAAAAGGCCGCCGAGCGCTCCCGCCGCCGCCGCAAGATCGTGATCCCGGTGATGATCGGCCTGGCCGTCCTGGCCGTGGCCATGGCCATCCAGGCGCGGCGGATCGCCCTGGAGGCGGAGCGGGCCAACCGGGAGGCCGAGACCGCGCGGCAGATCTCCGACTTCATGGTGGAGCTGTTCACCCTCACCGAGGCGGACAAGGGCCGGGGCGACACCATCACCGCCCGGGAGATCCTGGACCGCGGCGCCGAGAAGATCCGCCGGGAACTGTCGGGGCAGCCCGTGACCCAGGCCCGGATGATGAGCACCATCGGCCTGGTCTACGTAAAGCTGGGCCTGCTGGGCAAGGCGGAGCCCCTGATCCGCGAGGCGCTGGCCGTCCGGGAGAAGGCCCTGGGCCCGGACCACCCCGACACCGCCGACAGCCTGGACACCCTGGGGGTCCTGCTGACCCGGCAGAAAAAGTACGGGGAGGCGGAGCAGACGCTGCGGAAGGCCCTGGCCGTCCAGGAAGGCCTGAACCCCGAGGGCGCCGCCACGGCGGGCGTTCTGCTTCACCTCGCCGACCTGCTCAAGGCCCAGGGACGCCACGGAGACGCCCAGCCCTACGAAATGCGGGCCGCGGCCATCCTCAAGAAGGGCGAGCCCGGCACCGCCGCCGGCACCTTCTTCCAACCCCGGAAGGAGGTCTTCGCCCTGGCCCGCGAGATCGACGTCAGCCAGAACACGAGCGCCATCCTGGGCCGGGGTCCCTTCCCCAGCTCCGTCATCACCCAGGAACCCGGCATGCTTCACCTGGTGGACATCGAGGGCCGCCAGCCCCCCAAGGACCAACCCCTGGGCGAAGGGGAGGAGGTCGCCGCCATTCTCGGCAACGCCGGCGTCGCCGTTCGCAAGGGGAGCCGCCTCATCGGCAGGCCCGTGTTCCACAAGGAAGCGAAGTGGAAGGAGATGCTGATCCTGGACGGGATCAAGCCGACCGAGAAGGTCTTTTGCGAACCGGGGGCCGATCAGCTCATCCTGGCTGAAAGGAACAGCCTCCGGCTCCTGCGGGCGGAAGGCGACAAGTTCGTTTCCTCCGCCCCGATCAGCATCAGCGGCGACTTGATCAGCGCCAAGGCCGTCCCCGGCTTCTTCGCCGTGGCCGACCAGGCCTCCAACGTCCGCGCCTACCGAGCAGCCGACTTCAAGGAAATCTTGAACGTCCGGATCGAGGACGGGGGCGTCCACGCGCTCGCCATCGACCACATGCACGAAAAACTGGCCGTCGGCGGCTGGTTCGACGCGATCTACGTTTATGACCTGAAGGGCGTCCGTCCGGTCCAGAAGTTCTCGTCGCCCGGCAAGACCAATGCGCTGCACTTCGTCATCGATTACCCGACGCTCCTGGTGGCCCGCAAAGGGGAAGTGCTGGCCTGGCGCGAGGGCCAGGGGATCATCGCCCGCTACGAGACCCAGGGCGCCAGCTACACGCACATCCTCCAGGGCGAGGACGGCATCCTGGTCCTGGACGATTTCGCCAAGAAAGTGCTGTCCTTCTCCTACCGGTCCTTCCCCCTCACGGACACCAAAAAGATCGCCAACACCGAAATCTGGGGGGGCACCTTCTCCACGGACGGCCGCTTTTTCTTCCTGGGGTCCAGCGACGGCCGGATACACCGCTACGACATGCCCCGGGGGATCATCGACAGCAAGGTGGCCCACACCCAGGGGGTGACCTCCCTGGTCTGCGCCGGGAACGAGCTGATTTCCGCGGCCGACGACAAGACCATCGCCCGGTGGTCCATCGACCGTCTCGACCTGCTTTCCCAGAACAAGGCCCACGATTATCTCGTGAACTATCTCTTCTGGGAGGACAAGGCCAAACGCCTGTGGTCCTGCTCCCAGGACCAGCAGGTCAAGAGCTGGAGCCTCCCCGACTTCAAGCAACTGTCGGTCATCAGCCCGAAGCGCGGACCGGTGGCGTCCATCTGGGTCGACAGCGCGAAAGGGTTGGCCCTCGTCGGCATGTGGACCCAGCGCTGGCTCGAGATGCGGCTGCGGGGCGGCGGTTGGGAGATCACGCGGGAACAGCCGGTCAACGCCGTTAACGTCTACGCCATGGCCTACCACCCTGATCTGAACATGGTTTGCCTCGTGGGGACCCAGCGGGGCGACCTCTGGCTCTACGACGTGGAGACCGGCAACGCGGGCCGCCTCGCGACCGCGGACGAGTACGCCTCCAGCTGCACCATCCTGGGGAAGGACACCTTCTTGGTGTTCGGGAAGAACACGGTCGTCTCCTACCGGATGGAGCGCCGTAAGGAGGGGATTCACTACACGGTGGGCTACAACCTGAACACGGACATCGGGATCGCCTTTGTCTGCGCCGCGTCGAGAGACGGCAACCAGGCCGTCTCCGGGAGCGCCGACGGCCGGATCGCGGTGTTCAGCCCTTCCGAACTGGTCAAGCAGCCCACCTACCAGGCCATGCTCACCGTGGTGCCCCCGACGGGGCCGCCCAGCGAGACGAAAGGGAAACCAAAGCGATAAGGAGATCGGCATGAACAGAAAAGTGATCTTGACCAAGGATGCCATCCTGTGGGAGAGCGGGGAGACGGCCCGCAACATCGCCGTGCTGGAGAAGGGGCGGCTGGGCGTCCGGGCGGGGACGGAACTCGTCGGGATCGTCCTCCCGAAGATGATCTTCGGGGAGACGGCCCTCCTGGGGCTCAAGGGCGACCCCCCCCTGCGGACCGCCACCGTCTTCGCCATGGAGGACGACACCGTCGTCACCGAGTACCCGCCGGCCCTGGTCCAAAAGATGTTCGAAGTGGAGGACAAGAAGGTGGCGGTCATGGTGCTCAAGACGCTGGTGGGGCAGGTGGGCAAGCACTGCCTCATGGTCTACAACGCCAACCGCGACTACAAGATGATCCGGGAGGCCATGATCGGCTGCCTCCGCGGCCTCATCGCCCCCTCCCGGGACCTGGAGCAGATCGGGTGCTGGGACAGCTTCATGCGCACCTTCGTGTTCCTCAGCGGGCTCCGGGACTACCTCAGCACCCTGACCCGGCAGTACGTGACCGCCACCACGGAGCGAGCCGAGATGGTCCAGCGCTCGTCGGAGATGGTGCGCGAGATGATGACGGACGAGGACGTGGACCTGGCCGGGGTCATGACCGACTTCATCCAGGAAGAGAAAGCGCGGGACGAGTGGTTCGAACACTGAGCCTCGCCGGGCTTCCATGACTTTTTCGTCTTTTCGCTTGTAACGGCGAAACCCTTCGTCTATAATTTGCTCCTTGTTTTTGGGCGTGGTGATTCCGGCTCCCCCGGTTCCGCTGACCACAACGGCCCGCTCGAGTACGCTTTCCCCAGCCCCAAATGAAACATTCTGGAGGAACCATGAAGAGATTGATCGTGATCGGTTTCGTCCTGTGCCTCGCGCTGTCCCTGCCCGTCGTGGCGGCCGACAAGAAGAAGGATGAGAAGAAGGACGGCAAGCAGGCCGCCGTCGCCGCCCAGCCCCAGGGTGACCCGAAGGTCGAAACCCTGCGGAAGATCCAGGAAGGCTACCTGCAGCTCCAGCAGAACCAGGGCAGCGCCCAGGACCTCGTCCTGCTGGTGGAGGACTACCTGGTGAAGTACCCCGACACCCCCGAGGTGACCAACGTTCACGTGGTGGGCGTCTTCGCCTACCAGAAGCTGGACAACTTCGAGAAGTTCGAGCACCACTCCCTCAAGGCCATCGAGAAGCTGCCCGCGGGCGACCACCAGGCCCCCATGTTCGCCGTGACGCTGGCCGGCCGCTACTTCGAGAAGGGCGAGTTCGCCAAGTCCGAGGAGCTTTACAACAAGGCCATGTCCCTGATCCCCGGCCTGACGAAACCCGCCGAGTTTCCCCAGGAGCGCTGGGACGCCTTCATCGGCCAGATGAAGTGGCAGATCTTCGCCGGCCTGGGCGACGACCACTACAAGCTGGCCCTCAAGTTCGACCGCGAGAAGCAGAAAGCCGAGCGGATGGCCATGCTGGAGAAGTGCATCGCCGACATGAACGACGCCATCAAGCTCAACCCCAAGGACGACTATTCCTACATGATCCTGGGCAGCGCCATGGCCCTTCACGAGCAGTACGAGGAGAGCCTGAAGGTGTTCGCCAAGGCCGTGGTGATGGGCGGCCAGATGGCCGAGTCCGCCAAGGGGAAGATGGAGAACATCATCGGGGCCCTGAAAAACGCCGACAAGCTGGGCGACATCACGATGGAAAAGCTGCTCGAGGACGCCAAGAAGGAACTCGGGATCAGCTGACCGCCCCTTTCGTCGGAACACGCACGCAAACGGGTCACGGCATTGCCGCCGGGGCCCGTTTTTTTACCAGACCATGTGGGACCTTGTCGAATACCGCGCCCGAATCGCCGAGCTGTACGCGATCCTCGGCCACCGCTTCCTCGAGCCGGCCCTCCTGTGCCGGGCCCTCACCCATCGCTCCTTCGCCAACGAGAACCTCCACCTCGGGCTCGAGCACAACGAAGCGCTGGAGTTCATCGGGGACTCGGTCCTCGGCTTCGTCGTCAGCACCCGGCTCTTCGAGCGGTTCCCGGGGCGGACCGAAGGGGAGTACTCCCGGATGCGCTCCTACCTGGTCAGCGGGGAACACCTCGGGGAACTGGCGCAGACCCTGCACCTGGGCCACTTCGTGCTGCTGGGGCGGGGCGAGGTCAAGACCGGCGGGGCGCTGAAGAAGAACATCCTCAGCGACACCCTGGAAGCCGTGATCGCCGCCGTCTACCTGGACGGGGGGATCCGGCCGGCCCGAGCGTTCGTGCACCGGTTGTTCCGAAAGGCCTTCCAGGCGCTCGAAAAGGGCGGCTGCCCGTCGGAGGACTACAAGTCCCGGCTCCAGATCTCCCTGGCGGAGGACCACCGGCCGGCGCCCCGGTACGTGCTCGTCGGCGAGGACGGCCCGCCCCACGACCGGTGTTTCCGGGTCGAGGTCTGGATCGGGGAGCGACGGGCGGGGACGGGAACGGGCCGTTCGAAGAAGGAAGCCCAGCAGAAGGCGGCCAAACAGGCGATCGAGGCCAAAGAAGCCCCTTCCCGGTCTGATTGACGCCCCCGCCGCCCTCGACGGGAGTCGGCGGGGGGTGCGGGTCCCGAGAACGTCACGGAAGGGATGCGGGGTCCAGCCCCGCGGCGGGATCGAAGCTCAGCTCTTCGTCTTCTTCTTTTCCTGCTTCTCCTTCCGCTTGTCCTTCAGGGACTTCGAAGCGGGTTTCTTGGTCTCTTTCTTGGGTGATTTTTCGCCCATGGCATTCCTCCACAGCGAGTTTGATGCGATTATAGGGGCCGGGCCCCGCCTTGTCAAGATGTGAAGGTCTCGCAAATCCACGGGATTCGAACGGGAAAGCAGCTGTAAAGCCTTTGTTTGATCCATCGCCCGGAGGGCGCGATGGCACTTTTGGGCCTGCCGGGCTGTGACCGGCCTCACGGGCCGTGAATGATTCCGTTGCTTTGCCCCCCGGGATGGGATAGAATGCACGTACTGAATCTCAGAACCGCGGGGCCTGTCGGAAAGACGCCGACCCCACCCCGCCAACCCCGTCCGGACAGGAGAACACGTTGAACGAGAGAAGACAATACGTACGGGTTCCCACGCGCGAAATGGTCCTGTTCCGCGAGATGTCCATCCCCAAGGACCTTTTCGCGGAGGACCGGGCCACGACCCGGAACATCTCCCCCGGGGGCATCCAGTTCGAGAGCCCCCGCAACATCCCCGAGGGCACGGTCCTGAAGCTGCAGATCGAGCTGAAGAACTGGGCGCGGTTTCTCAAGGGGCCGGAGAAGGCGCGTTTCGCGAATCTGCCCCTGAAGATCCTGGGGGAGGTCGTCCACTGCGAGAAGGCCGACGGCGAGGAGGTCTACAGCGTCGGCGTGAAGTTCCTGGGCCTGGACCCCTGGTTCCAGGAAGCCATTCTCACCTACCTGAAGGAGATGTTTCCAGAAGAATGATCAGAGGGATCGTATTTGACCTGGATGACACCCTGTACCCCTACGACGAGTACCTCGAAAGCGGGTTCCTGGTCACGGCGAAGTATCTGGGCGCCAAGTACGGGGTCGATCCCCGCCAGGCCCTGGAGTACATGAAGGCCCTCCATTCCCGCCGGAAGGTCAAGGAAGTCTTCTCCAACACGGTCAAGCGCTTCAAGCTCGACTCCGCGGTGGCCATCGAGCTGGTGTCCGTGTTCCGCAAGCACAAGCCGGTCCTGGCGCTCTTCTCCGGGTACCGCCCGCTCCTGGACGCCCTGGCGCGCTCGTACATCCTGGGGCTCCTGGTGGACGGGGAGCCCGACGTCCAGGAGCGGAAGATCACCGCCCTCCGGATCGACCGGTACTTCAAGAGCCTCCTCTACGCCGGCAAGTACGAGGATTCGAAGGCGAAGCCGCACCCCTTCCTCTACCAGCTCATGGCCCGGGTGATGGGCCTTCACCCGAAGGAGACGGTCTTCGTCGCCGACAACCCCTTCCTCGATTTCATCGGGGCCCGCAAGGCCGGTTTCCTGACGGTACGGACCCTGACGGGCGAGTACGCCGACAAGGAGAGCACCACGGACTTCGACGCCGACCACCGGATCCAGGACCTCCACGCCCTGCCCGAGGTCCTCCGCCTCTATGAGTGAGCCCCGGATCCTGCCCCTGTCCGACGTCCGGCCGAACGCCCTGCACGACCTCCTCACGGTGGAGGCCGACGAGTGGGACCGGGTCCTGGAGTGGGATTTCGGCCCCTTCCGGGAAGCCCTGACCTGGCTCCTCACCACGGGCCGGGCCCGGGGGGGGTGCCTCTGCCGGGACGGCCGCTGTGCCGGCTACCTTCTCCACCTCTCCCACGGGGGGAGGGTCCTGCTCGTGGGGTATGTCGTTCCCGACCTCCGGGAGTCCTCCTGGGCCCAGCGGCTGCTGGGGCACCTGTTCTCGGACCCCGCGTTCATCCCCTTCCCCCCGCTGGTGGAAGGCCAGTTCCTCTTCCCGCCCTCGGCGTGGAAGGGGCAGGAGGAGGCCCTGGCCACCCGCGGCTTCGTCCTGACGCCCCGGGAGTTCCTTCGCCACCCGCGCCCCTGGGAGATCCCGGCCTCCCCGGTGCCGGAAGGGGTGGACCTCCGCCCGGTGGACCCCGGAAGCCTCGACCCCCTGGCGGCCGTCATGGTGCGGAGCTACCGGGACCACCCGGACCAGGCGACCTCCTGCCTCTACCGGACGGAGTCCGGCTGCCGGACACTGCTGGACCAGGTCCTCCTCCGCAACGGGTGCGGCCCCTGGGACGCCGCCTGCTCCTGGACGGCCCACGTCCGCGGGAAGCTCGCTGGCGCCGTGGTGGTGACCGAGATCTCGGACCGGTCCTGCTTCATCCCCCAGGTCTTCGTGGAGCCGCCGAACCAGGGGGGCGGGATCGGGAGGGCCCTCCTGGGCCGGGCCCTGGCGTCGGTGGAGGCCCACCACGGCCGGAGGCACGCGGCCCTCACCGTGACGACCGCCAACGGCCCCGCCCGCCGCTGGTACGAGCGCCTGGGCTTCGAAACCGTCCGGAACCTCCTGGCCTTCTCCCGGTGCGGCTGACGCCCCGACCCGCGGCGACGCCCCGGCACCCGGGCGACGGGGGGCCACTCCCCGGGGAAAGGCGGCACGGGGCGGCCCCGCCCAGCACTTTCGCAAGGGAAAAAGTTGGCATGATCTAACCCCGCCCTGATCGGGCTATCAGCTCGCGGAACGCCCGGGGTCACCTCACAAATCATTCTTGCAATATCAAGTTCCCTCTTGACTAGC
>JAGNHB010000034.1 GCA_018001935.1 Acidobacteriota bacterium | reverse complement strand
TGAAGTCCTTCATGAGCCACGTGAACTTCCGGAAAGCACCCGGTGGCGGGACGACGGTGGTTCTCGAGAAGGACCTCTGCATCCAGCCCGCCCCCGCCGACGCGGGGCAACCCGCCCCCACCCCCCTCCCGGAAGCCTCGGCCGGCTGAGCCGCGATGTCCGTCACCGTCCGCCGGATCAACCCCGTCGCCGTCGTGGAAATCGTCGGGCGCTTCACCATGGGCGACGCTCCCCGCCTGTTGCGTCGGACGGTCCGGGAGCTGCTGAACGAGGGGTACAAGAAATTCGTCTTCAACCTGGCCCGGACGGCCTACCTGGACAGCTCGGGCATCGGGGAGCTCATCAACTGCCAGGCGCTCGCCTCCAGCCAGGGGGGTGCGGTCCGCCTGGTCCACGCCTCGGGCAAGGTCAAGAGCCTCTTACAGGTGACCAAGCTGGTCACCGTCTTCGAGGCTTTCGCCGACGAGGAGCAGGCCGTCGACTCCTTCAAATGAAAAAGGCCGGCCTTTCGGCCGGCCTTTCCGAATCGCCCCGCGGGCTACTTCCCGCCTTTCTTCAGCTCCATGATCACCTGCTTGGCGACCGCCTTGAGGGTCTCGAGGACGCCGACGCCCTTGACGGCCACGCCCTCGAAGATGGGCTCGTCCTTGATCTTCAACTCGCGGACCATGTCCTCGATGGACACGACGTTGGGCAGGTCCCGCTTGTTCAACTGGAGCACGTAGGGGATGTCCGTGATCTCGAAGCCGTTCTCCTTGAGGTTGGACTTCAGGTTCGCGATGCTCTCGATGTTGGCGTCCATGCGCTCTTCCTGGGAATCGGCCACGAAGACGACGCCGTCGACCCCCTTGAGGATGAGTTTTCGGGACGCGTCGTAGAACACCTGGCCCGGGACCGTGTACAGGTGGAAACGGGTCTTGAAGCCCCGGATCGTTCCCAGGTCCAGTGGCAGGAAGTCGAAGAACAGGGTCCGGTCCGTTTCCGTGGCCAGCGAGATGAGCTTCCCCTTCGAGTCCATGTTGGTGGTGTCGTAGATGTGCTGGATGTTCGTGGTCTTCCCACCCAGGCCCGGACCGTAGTACACGATCTTGCAGTTGATTTCCCTGGAGGCGTAATTAATGAAAGTCAATGCAGTTCCCCGATCGTTAAGGTGTCAGCTCGAAAACAGGTTGTCGATATCCTCGTCGGTGATCTCGGCGAACGGCGAGGCCACCCCCGCCTCCTGGGCCTGGCGTTCGGCTTCCACCTTCCGGACGATGGTGTCGAAAACTTTCTCCAGTTCGATGGAGGCCCGTTTGACGCGCAGCCGGACCAGGCCGAGCGAAGAACGCTGGTCGAAGATGATGACCAGGATCACACGCTTCCCGACGAGCGAGATATGGATGTTATCGCGCTCCCCCTCGTGGAAGAGGATGGAAAACTCCTTTTCTCCGATCAACTTGGCGAGGCCGTCCGTGGCGGCGACGTTCCCGGCGGTCAGGGAGGCGAGCGAGGTCGTGTCCAGGTTGTCGATCTCGCCGCAGGCGGCGATCTGCTGCCCGTTCTTGTCCACGAGGAAGACGACCTTGGCGTTGGCTTCCTGGTTCAACCGGTTGAGAATCGCCTTGATCTGCTGATACTCTTCCTCATACAGGACGATGTTGGATTGGCTCATTGAATATCTCCGTCGGACGGATCCTCATTCGTTATCCGGGGGTATCTTACCCGTGTCGTTCCGGTTTTTCAACACATTTCGCGCTTTAATCACGTTCTCCCGCCGCCTCCACGATCAACGGGCGTCCATCCGCTTCTTCTTCATCCGCTCCACCGGGTCCTCGAAAATAAAACGGAGCGAGCCGATCTGGATGTGGTCCCCGTCGCGGAGAATGGTCTCCTGGATCTTGACGTCGTTGACGAAGGTGCCGTTGGCACTCTGCAAATCCTTCAGAACGTATTGGTAGCGGTGAAAGGCGATCTGGCAGTGATGCCGGCTGATGAACTCCTCCTCGGGAAAGGACAGCTCGTTGTCGGTCCCGCGCCCGATGTTGGTGGCGCCGATCCGGAGGGTGAAGGTCTTCTCGGCCTTTCGTTCGAAGGAATCCAGCAGGGAGAGCTGGGCCGGGATCATGATGGTGGTTTCCTTCAGGAGCGAAGGCGAGGGGCGCCCCGAGAGGGGGCGGGTCTCCGGCTCACCCGGTTCCGCCGGAGGCGCCTCGGCCGGGACGACCGGCCTGAGGGTCGGGGACCCTTCCGCAAGGTACAGGTCGTCGTCCTCGTCGTCGAGGGAAATCAACTCGCTGCCGCAGTCCTCGCACCGGGAGGCTCCCACGGGGACGTTGCGGAAGCAGTAGGGGCACTGGGTGTACTCCACCTCCCCCCCGAAGTCGAACAACCCCGCCGGAGACTCGCTTCCGGCTTGTTCCGGGCCCGCGAGGGGAACCGAGGGGATCTGCACGGCGGCGGGGGGCGTGATCACCGGGAAGTGGCGGGTGGGTGCGGCCGACGGGAGGGTGCGCTCGGCCGGCCCCGGCGGGGTCGGCTCCAGAACATCCACGGAAGGGGCCGGCGGGGGGAAGGCCGGCTCCGGCGGCGCCGGCACGACGGCTTCGAAGGACAGGGCCGGGTCCTCGGGCGGGCTGGCCGCCGCGGCCTCGGCCCACACCGGTGCGGGCTCGGGAGTCGCAACGTCAGCCGGCGCTTCCGGCGGGGCGGTCTCGGGGAAGACCGGCGCCGGCCCGGCGGCCGGTTCGAATTCATCCGCCGCCGGTTCGACATCCTGCCGAGGCCGGGCTTCCACTTCAACCTGAACCGCTTCGTCGGCCGGCGGCAGAACGAATTCCTCCGGGTTTTCCCCTTCGGGCGGCTTCACGATAACGGGTCGCCCGATGTTAAGCGTGATCAGGCTTTTTCTTTTTCGGAAAAACATGAAAGCCCTCCGCGGGAGAATGGCTGACGTGAACACTCCCAATCTAGAATACCGGATTGCTTCTGTCAATACAAATTGCAACCGTCGTTGCACCAAGCCTTAATTCTCCCTTCGCGCCGGGACCCCCCTATGTTAGAATTTCAGCTCCGCGCGGAGGGGATGCGGTGTTCGAGCAACAAGCCTACCTGCCCTGGTGTATTGCGGGATGCCTTCTCGGCGTCGTGCTGTGCTTTCTGCACGCCCGTTCCCGGGCCGGCTCCCGTCGCCGGTTCGCCCCGGCCGGGCCGTCGAGGCGCCTGTGCTTCTCCCGCGGCCACGTCCTCACCGTCTGCGGCCTCGCCCTGCTGCTCCTTTCCCTGGCCGGGCCCGTCTGGGGCCGGGCCCCCCGCCTGGTCTACATCGACGGGGAAGACCTCCTGTTCGTCATCGACACTTCCCTCAGCATGACCTGCGACGACGTCTCCCCCTCCCGGCTGAAGAGCGCCGGCTTCTTGGCCCTGAACCTGATCCGGGAATTGGCGCCGGCCCGTTTCGGCCTGGTCGCGTACGCGGGAAGCGCGGTCCCGCTCTCCCCCCTGACCTTCGACGCCCCGCACGTCCAGGGGCTCATCGGCGGCCTCTACCCCCGGCGCATGCCCGTCGCGGGGACCAGCGCCGACCACCTGTTCCGGACGTTGTCGACCCTCCTCTCGAAGCCGGACCCGGACCGGCGGCTGACCGTCCTCCTCGTCGGGGACGGCGAGTTTTTCGACCAACCGGGCCCGGAAAGCCTGGAGAAACTCCGGCGGTCGGGCGCCCGGCTCGTGGTGGTGGGCATCGGGAGCCCGAACGGGACGGCGATCCCGGACCCCCGGGCGGAGCGGCCGGCCCCCCTGACGGACGAGGCGGGCCGCCCCATCGTCTCCCGGCTGTCCGAGCCGACCCTGCAGGAACTGGCCGCCCAGGCCGGCGGAAGCTACCTGGCCTTCCAGTCCGTCGGCGAGACGACCGACCAGATCGTGCAACGGTTCTTCCAGGAACGCACCCCTTCCCGTTACTCCTACCAGGAGGCCCCCGTTTCCCGCCGGCGGGATTTCGCGTGGGCCGCCTGGGCGCTGTTCGCGGCCGCCCTGGTCCTCGGGGAGCGCCGGTCCGCGTTCCGGGTCCGGCGGCTCCTCCCCTGGCTGGGGCTCCCGGCCCTCCTCGGCTGCACCTCGACGATGGTCGTGCAGACGCGGGAGGCGAACGCTCTCGCCCGGCAGGGTCGGCACGCCGAGGCCGCCGCCCGGTTCTCCCGCCTCCTGGGTGAAGCGGACCCTTCCACCCCCGCCTACCCGGCGCTGGGCGCCAACCTGTCGGACGCCCTCCTCCGGACACGCAAACCCCGGGAATCCGCCACGGCGGCCCTCCAGACCCTGCGCTCGGGCCGTTCGCCCGAGCACCGGGAATCGGTCCTGTACAACCTGGGCTGCGCCCAGTTGGCGACGGGCAACCGGTTTCACGCCGCCGAGTCCTTCCGGCTCGCGCTCGAGACGGACCCCGGCCTCCCCGACGCCGCCTGGAACCTCGAACTGGCCCTGAGGGACACGCCGCCCCCGCCCCCTGCCCAACCCCCGCCGCCGCCCCCGCCGGGTAAAGGCGGGGGAAGCCCCCCGCCGCCGGCCGGCGAAAACCGGGTCAGCGAGGAGAGCGCCCGGAAGGTGCTCGACTCCATCAAGGGCCGGGAGTCGCCCCCGCCCCCCCGGCCGCAGCCCACCCCCTCGGACCGGCCCTCGGGCCCGTACTGGTGAGACCATGCGAAGGCTCGACCACCTCACCCTTCTCTCCCTGGCCCTGTGCTGCGCCTTCCTGTCGGCGCAGGCCCCCGACGTTTCCCCCGTCCGGTTCGTGCTCAACAAGGTCGTGCTGGCCCCGACGGAAACCCTCAACGTCACCATCCAGGTCCAGTGCACCCCGGGGGACGAGGATCCCGTCCCCGTTTTCCCCGAAATCCCCGGGTTCACCCAGGTCGACCTCCAGCGGTCCGTCATCAACTCCACGTGGGGGGGGGTCCCCAGCCGCCAGGTGCGGCTGGTCTGTTCCTACATTCCCCGGGGAAGCGGGGTCTTCGGCATCCCCCCGATCCGCGTCCGGGCCGGCGGTCGGGAATTCGTTTCCAAATCCTTCTCCGTGAAGGTCCTCAACCCGGACGGAACGGAGAACAACCGCCCCTACCGCCCCGAGCCCGAGCCCGCCGCCGTTTCCCCCTTCCCGTCCATCACCCCCGCGGACCTCCGGAAAGCCGCGGGCGAGGTGAAACTCCTGGCGGAGGTCAGCAAAACCAACCCCTGGAAAGGGGAACAGGTCATCGTCACCTACAAGATCCAGACGGCGGTCCCGTTGGATTCCCGTGCCGTTCTCGTCCGGGAGCCCGACTACCGGGGTTTCTGGAAGAAGCGGGTGGACGTCGATCCCGAGAGGGAGATGGCGCGGATCGAGACCGGGACAGGGGTCCCGGTCTGGCAGGTCCCCCTGGACCGGTTCGTGGTCTTCCCCCTCCAGAGCGGCGAACTGGTCCTGGAGCCCGTCCGGTGGAAGGTGAGCGTGAAAGCCGGTGCGGGCCCTGCCCAGGAAAGGCAGCTGGCGTCCGAGCCCGTGACGCTCCGGGTGAAACCCCTCCCTCCCCGGCCTGGCCCTGACAACACGGACGTGGGCATCTACTCGGTGCAGATCAACGGTCCCGCCCCGGAGATCCGCGTCGGCCAGGCCGTCTCGCTCTTCTTCACCGTGCGGGGGGTCGGGAACCTCTACACGCTCCCCGCCCGCCCCGAACTCCCGGTCATCCCCGGTTTCGAGACCGTGGCCGTCCGGGAGAAGCGGATCGCGTTCGAACCCTACGACGCCGGTTCCGGGGCGGAACCCCTCTGGGGGGGTGAAAAGGTCTGGGAGATCACGACGTACGCCCGGACGGACGGCAACCTGTCCTACCCCGCCATCCCCTTCACCTTCTTCGACCCCGCCCAGGGGGTTTACCGCACGGTCCGGACCACCCCGCTCGCCTTCAAGGTGCTCCCCCGACCCGCGGAACCGTCCCCGGACAGGGGACGCATTCCCTTCCTGGTCAAGGTGGTGTTCTTCAGCCTGTTCATCGCCCTGCTCGCCATCCTCACCCTGGCGGCCGTCGTTCGCTGGCGCCGGTCCGCGGCCCGGGGAGAGAAGCGGGGCGCCGTCGACGTGGAGAGCCTGATCGACGAGGCGGCCGCCCTCGCGAAGAACCCATCCTCCACCGCGTTCTTCGACATTCTCCACACCGCGGTGGTCCGCCTGGTCCAGGAGTCCACCGGCCTCTCCATCCTCGAGATGCGCCGGGACGAGATGACCGACACCCTGGAGCGGAACGCCTTCCCCCCCGCCGAGATCCGGGAGATCGTGCGGATCATCGACGACTGCGAGGAAGCCCGTTTCGCGGGGGTCCGCCTGAGCGTCGGGCGCCGCCGGGAGATGCTGGACGGCGTGAGGAAGCTCAAGGAGAGTGTCCGGCAACGCAACACCGCCCCGAAAGGAAATTGACCGATGGAATGGCTGCAGGCAATCATCCTGGGCATCGTCCAGGGCATCTCGGAACCGCTCCCGATCAGTTCGTCCGCCCACCTCCTGGTGATCCCCTGGCTGCTGGGGTGGCAGGAGCAGCCGGCGGACCTCAAGCTGACGTTCGACCTGGCGCTGCACCTGGGGACCACGCTGGCGCTCGTCACCTGCTTTCGAAAGGAGATCCTGCGCATCCTCTCGGCCTTCCTGCGGCCGCGGGGACTCCCGGAGGACGCGCGGCAGCGCCGCCTCGGCCTCCTGGTGGTGCTCGGCTGCATCCCGGCGGGAATCCTGGGGATCCTCTTCGACGACCTCATCGAGAACCAGTTCCGCTCTCCGCTCCACACCGCCCTTCCGCTCGGGGTGTTCGGCCTTCTCCTCTACTGGGCCGACCACGCCGGTCGTAAGACGCGGGACGTCTCCGGGATCCGGACCGTGGACGCCCTGCTCATCGGCTCCGCGCAGGCCCTCGCCCTGGTCCCGGGCGTCTCGCGGTCCGGCGTGACCATCACCGCAGGGCTCTCCCTCGGTTTCCGTCGGGAGGAGGCCGCCGCCTTTTCCTTCCTCATGATGACGCCGCTGACGGCGGGCGCCTGCCTCCTCAAGTTCCGGGACGCGGCGGCCCGGGTCCGTGGCGGGGCGTGGCCGGACTTCTGGAACCACGACTTCCCCCTGATGGCGGTGGGGACCGTGACCTCGTTCCTGGTGTGCGTCCTGTGCGTGCGCCTCTTCCTGCGCATGCTCAGACGCTACCCCCTGGACTACTTCGTGGTCTACCGCCTGGCGCTCTCGGCGTTGATCGTCGGCGCGGCCTGGCTGCGGGTTGTGCCATGAGAAAGGCGGAGCGCAGCCCGACGGTGCTGTTGGCCATCGACACCACCTCGGCCGACCAGGGGCTGGCGGTTCTCTCCGACGGGAGGGTCGCGGGAGTTCAGGTCATCCGGCCGGGGGCCTCCAACACCGAGACGCTCACGGAGAACCTGGGCCGCCTCCTGTCCGCAACCGGGTTCGGGGCGCCGTCGCTGAGCCGGGTCGCCGTGGTGACCGGGCCCGGGTCCTTCTCCGGAATCCGGATCGGCATGGCCGTCGCGGCGGGCCTGGCGGACGCCCTCGACCTCCCCGTCGCCGGTTTCAACAGCCTGGAGCTGATGGCCTTCCACCCCCTGGTTCCCGACGGCTTCCTCTGCCCTCTCGTCAACGCCCACCGGGGCAACGTCTACGCCGCCACCTACAACCGGGCGGGGCCGCTGTGTTCGGAGGAGACGGCCCCCGCCGAGATGACGCCGTCGGACTTCGACGCCCTCCTGACCCGCGTGGAATCCTCGGGAGAGCCTTTCAACGCCCTCGGGGACACCGACACCCTCCCTCCCGAGTTCGCCCAGATCGCGCGACGGCACCGCTCGCGGATTCTCCGGACCTGTGTGCCCCTCTGCGTCCTCCTCGCGCAGGCCGCCGCCCGCTTTCCCGACCGCGCCGCCCCCGGCCGGACCATGCCGGAAGCGTTCTACATCCGCCCGCCGGACATCCGGCGGAAGCCGGCCTCTCCGACGAAAACAGGTTGACACCATGAGCCCTTTCAAGTTCATCTACCCGCAAAAGCCGACGGAACTGTCCGAGATCAACCGGATCGCCCGCATCGCCGGGCTCCAGGCCTACTCCGAGGACCACCTGAAGTCGCTCACCGAGAACCCCGCCTACCTGGTCATGTTCCTCCAGGTCCCCGACGTGTCCCGGTTCCCCGTCGGTTATCTCGTCGCCCAGATCACGCCGCCGGAGGCGGAGATCTACGACATCGCCGTTCTTCCCGTGGTGCAGGGGCGGGGCCTCGGGACGCGGATGCTCAAGAAGCTGCTGGCGATTCTCCAGGAAGAGGACGTGCAGCACTGCTTCCTCGAGGTGCGGCCTTCGAACCGGCCCGCGTTGATGTTCTACACCCGGCACGGGTTCACCCGGCAGAACATCCGCAAGGACTACTACTCCTTCCCCCGGGAGGACGCCATCCTTCTCCACCTGAATCTCGACGAAAACACCCGAAGGGAACTTTTGTCTTGATTTGGGGACCCGGCGGATGTATCGTTGACGATGAACATGACAAACCTCTGGAGGAGGAAACCGTGAAACGGAAAACGGCACTGATCCTGACGGTAGGACTTGTGGTTTCGGTCCTTGCGCTCCTGGCGGCCTGCGGGTCCGGGAAGCCGATTAGTGACACCGATCGGATCGACAAGCTCAAGAAAATCCGGATCGCCATCCACGACAACAACATGCCCTTCGAAGCCGGCAGCGGCACGGGCGTGGACGGTTTCGACGTCGACCTGATGTACGAGATCGCCAAGGAGCTGGGCGACTACAAACTGGAGTGGAACCGGGTCCCCGAGTTCAACAAGTGCTTCGAGGTCTTGAAGGCCGGCGGGGCCGACATGATCATCAACGCCGTCTCCATCACCGAGGAGCGCAAGAAGGAGTACGACTTCTCCGTGCCGTACTTCGACACCGGCATCCGCATCGCGGTGAAATCCGCCAGCCCCGTGCAGTCCGCCGCCGACCTCAAGGGCAAGCGGATCGGCGTGGAGAAGGATTCCACCTCCGAGAAGTACGTCAAGGAGAACATCCCCGACGCCAAGATCGTCCCGGTGAACTCCATCGAAGAAGCCATGAACACCAACCTGAGCCAGGACGAGATCGACGCCGTCATCGGCGACGAGCCCCCGCTCCAGTACATCATCAACAGCTCGGGGGACGACCAGTTCCGGCTGGTGGGCGAGCGGCTGTCCTCCGAACAGTACGGGATCGTGATGAGCAAGGGGTCCGACCTCAAGGCCAAGATCGACCAGGCCATCACCAAGCTGAAGGGCGCAGGGAAACTCGAGGAGCTGAAGACCAAGTGGAAGCTCTTCGACAAGCCCCCTGCGGCCGCCGGGGAAGCAGCCACCGCCACCGCCTCGCCCGCCAAGTGACCGGTTGGGCCGCCCCTCGCCGGCCCTGCCGGCCCGGACACCCGCCCAACGAAGCGTGACGATTTAAAATGCCGGAATTCACCGTTGATTCCGGCATTTTTTCATCTCCAGCCGGCCGGCCGCGCGCCCGCGTGAGACCGGCGGGAGCGATCCTTCGGGAGGAAGAGTCGACATGAGACACACGGACCGTTTCGACCGGGCCCTGATCTTCTGGATGCTTCTTCTGACCGCCGCGGGGAGCGCGCTCATCACGGTCCTCGTCCTCTGGAAGCTCGGGTTCGTCCAGGGGAGCGAGGCGGGGTCGAAACCCCCCGTCCTCGCCGAGGCCCCGCCCCATTTCCCCCGGAAGTTCTCGCCGGACGAGGAGGAGTCGATCCGGGTCTACGAGCAGCTCAGCAACGCGGTCGTGAACATCACCACCGTGGAGGTGAGCTACGATTTCTTCCTGGAGCCCACCCGGGAGGAAGGCACCGGCTCCGGGGTCGTCATGGACAACGAGGGCCACATCCTGACCAATCACCACGTCATCAAGAACGCCGACTACATCCAGGTCACGCTGGCGGACAAGTCGAAATACAAGGCGGAAGTGAGGGGCATCGACGCGGTGAACGACCTCGCCATATTGAAAATCAACGCCCCGAAGGAATTGCTGACCCCCATCCCCCTGGGGACGTCCCGGAACCTCCGGGTCGGCCAGAAGGTCTACGCCATCGGCAACCCCTTCGGCCTCTCCCGCACCATGTCGGCCGGGATCATCTCCTCGCTCGGGCGCAGCATCAAGTCCAACTCCGGCTTCGTCATCGACGGGGTGATCCAGACCGACGCCGCCATCAACCCGGGCAACAGCGGCGGCCCGCTCATCGATTCCCAGGGGAAAATGATCGGCCTCAACACCTCCATCTTCACCACCCACGGCGGGAACATCGGCATCGGGTTCGCCGTGCCCGTCGCCACCGTGGTGCGCGTCGGCAACGACCTCATCCGGGAAGGGCGCGTCCGGCGGCCGTGGATCGGCATCCACGGGATCGACGTGACCCCCGACCTCGCCCGATACCTCAACCTCCCGGAGGAGAACGGCGTCCTGGTGGAGTACGTGGACCCCGGCAGCAGCGCCGCCCGCGCCGGGGTGCGGGGCGGCAACACCCGGGCGCTCCTGGGCCGGATGCGGCTCATCGTCAACGGCGACTTCATCGTGCAGGTCGACGGTCGCCCCGTGACGTCCAACGCCGACCTGGCAGGCTACCTCCTGAACCTCTCCCCGGGGGAGACGGTCAAGATGAACCTGTACCGCAACGGCCGGAAGGTGGAAATCTCCGTCCCCCTCCTCGAGCGGGGGCGCTGATCAACAAAGAAAACGGGCCGCCCGCTGTCATGGCCGGGTCCTTGGGGTCGGAGCTCAGCACTTTTGCGGGAGGCCTGCTTCGCGGGGGGCTTGGGCGGGTGAGGTCATTCACACCCCGCCCGGATAAAAAAAAAGGGAGGCTTTCGCCTCCCTTTCACGCGTCAGTGAAGTCTTGCTTACTTCTTGGGAGCAGGCTTCTTGGCCTCTTCCTTCTTGGGCTCTTCCTTGACCGGTTCCGGAGTCACGGTGGGCTCGGGGGTCACGGCGGGTTCCACGGTGGCGGGCGGGGTCACGGGCTCAACCGGAGCGGTGACGACCGGAGCGGGCGGGACGTCCGTCGGAGGAGCAGGAGCCTCTTCCTTTTGGCAGCCGGCCAGGACCAGAAGGCCGAAAACCGCGATCACGGCGAGCAGAAGAACTTTTTTCATGAAAAACCTCCTAAAAAAGTTAATTTAATGCCTTCATCAAAAACCAAATGATAAACGAAGTCTAATGGCAATGCAACAGGAAATCAACAAAAAATTGAGTCCGGGGAAGGATTTTTCAGCTCCCCGGCGCTCAAGACCAGCCGGGTCCCGCAGCGGGACGCCAGGTCCGGGTTGTGGGTGACCAGGAGGACGGTGGTGAGCCGGGTCCGGGTCATTCCGAATACATACTCCATCACCCGGTCGCCGGTTTTCGGGTCCAGGTTGCCGGTGGGTTCGTCCATGAGCAGCAGGTCGGGGCCCGTGATCAGCGCGCGGCCGATGGCCAGGCGTTGTTGCTCCCCCCCGCTCAGTTTCCCCGGACGGCTGCGCCGGCGGTCCGCCAACCCCAACTCCTCGAGAATGCCCAGGGCGCGCTCCCGGGCGGCCGCCTTCCGTTCCCCGCGAATCAGCAGGGGCATGCAGAGGTTCTCCTCCGCGTCGAACTCCGGCAGGAGGTGGTGAAACTGGAAGACGAAGCCCACGTGGCGGTTCCGGAAATCCGCCCTCGCTTCCGGGGACGCGGCGAAGACGTCCCGGCCGCCCAGGAGGACCCGCCCCTCGTCGGGGGCTTCCATGGCCCCCAGGACGTGGAGCAGGGTGCTCTTCCCCGACCCCGAGACCCCCATGACCGAGGCGAAGGCGCCCCGCCCCAGCGTCAGGGAAACCCCCTTGAGGACCTCCAGACGCCCCCTGCCGTAAGGGAAGGACTTCCGGATTCCTTCCACCGCGAGGAAGACCTCCCCCGGGGAATCGTCCACCGTCGTCGGCCGGGCCTCACTCATACCGGATCGCCTCCACGGGGTCGATGGACGCCGCCTGCCGAGAGGGGATGAGGGTGGCGGCGAAACTGATCAGCATGGCCGAGGCGGCCACCAGCGCCACGTCCAGGAAGCGGGTCTGGAAGGGCAGCCAGGGGATGGCGTAGACCTGGGCGTCCAGGCTGATGAGGCGGTAGCGGTCGCACACCCAGGACAGGCCCACCCCGAGCGCGGTCCCCAGGACGGTCCCCACGGCGCCGATCAGGAGACCCTGGTGGATGAAGACGGCCATGATCTGCCGCTTCCGGGCGCCCAGCGCCCGGAGGATGGCGATGTCCCGACTCTTCTCCATCACCATCATCACCAGCGTGGTGACGATGTTGAGGGCCGCCACCAGGACGATCAGGCCGATGGCGAGGAACATCCCCCACTTCTCCAGCTTCAGGGCGGCGAACAGCGGGCGGTTCGTCTCGATCCAGTCGGTGGTGTCCAGCCCCTTTCCCAGTTTCGCCTCCAGGGCCGAACGCAGTTCACCGACATGGTAGATGTCCTCCACCCGGAGTTCCACGGCGTCCGCGGCGTCTTCTTCGAGCCCCTCGAGCCGGCGGGCCTGGCCGATGTCCACGTAAGCCCAGGTGTTGTCGAAATCGAACAGGCCGGTTTCGAACACCCCCGCCACGTGGAAACGGGTGATCTTCGGCATCACCCCCAGCGGGGACAGGCCGCCCTTCGGGACAATGACGGAGAGCGGGTCGCCCGGCCCGACGCCGAGCCGCCGGGCCGATTCGACCCCCAGGAGGATCTTCCGGCCGCCCGAGAGGTCCTCGAACCGGCCCGACTTCAGGTGAACGAAGGAAAGGGTGAGCGCCCGCTCCGTCGAGGGTTCGACCCCCTTGAGCACCATCCCCGTGGCCGAGGCCCCCGACCCCGCCATGGCGTGGACGTAGACGGCGGGCACGGCGTGGCGGACCCCGGGCACCTCCCGACACCGGGCCGCCACGCCCGCGGCGTCCGGGATGGCGCGGGACCCCGCCGGCAGGACGGTGATGTGGGCGGTGGCGCCGAGGAGCTTCCGCTGGAGGTCCTGGCTCATCCCCGTGTACATGGACAGGATGAAGATGAGGGCGGCACAACCCACGGCAATGCCCAGCACCGAGATGAGGGTGATGAAGGAGATGAGGACCTGCTTCCGGCGGGCCCTGAGGTAGCGTGTGGCGATGAAGAACTCGAATCGCATCCCGTTTGCCGTGGCGCCGGCTTCAGCCGGCGTGCCTCCCGTTTCTTCCTTCGGCATCGATCTGGCCATCGATCACGACGGCGCTGCCGAGCCCGATCCCAAACCCCTTGACTAACCCTGTGGAACCACGGGTGCAACCGTTTCCCCGCCCTCCGTCGCCTCCGTTTCCTCCCCCTCGCCCCGTTCCCCCGCCGCCTTCGGCTTCATCAGTGGGAACAGGATGACGTCCCGGATGGACGGGGAGTCGGTCAGCACCATGGCCAGCCGGTCGATGCCGATCCCCTCCCCCGCCGTGGGCGGCATGCCGTAGCTGAGGGCGCGGATGTAGTCCTCGTCCATCATCTGGGCCTCCTCGTCGCCGCGCTCCCGCTCACGGACCTGCTGAAGGAACCGCTCCTCCTGGTCCGCCGGGTCGTTCAGCTCGCTGTAGGCGTTGGCGATCTCCATGCCGGCGATGAAGAACTCGAAGCGGTCCACGAAACGGGGGTCGTTCGCGGACTTCTTGGACAGGGGCGAGAGCTCGATGGGGTACTCGGTGATGAAGGTGGGCTGGATGAGCTTGTCCTCCACCACCGCCTCGAAGAGGAGGCCCAGCAGCTTTCCGTAGGGCATCGCCTCCCCGGCCTCGATCCCGGCCCGCTCCAGGGTACGCCGCACACCCTCGGCGTCGTCCAGGTCCGCCGGCGCCGGGGCCTCGCCGCCCCGGTCCCAGAACTTCACGATGGCCTCGCGAAGGGTGAGGACGGTGAAGGCGTCGAAGTCGAGGACGTGCTCCTTGAACCGAAGCTGCCGCAACCCCGCGACGGCGTCCACGACGTCCCGAATCATCTCCTGCGTCAAGGCGATCAGGTCCTGGTAGTTGGCATAGGCCTGGTAGAACTCCAGCATGGTGAACTCGGGGTTGTGCTGGGTGGAGATCCCCTCGTTGCGGAAGTTCCGGTTGATCTCGTAGACCCGCTCCATGCCGCCGGCCACCAACCGCTTCAGGTAGAGCTCCGGGGCCACCCGCAGGTAGAGGTCCATGTCCAGGGTGTTGTGGTGGGTGATGAAGGGCCGGGCCGTGGCGCCCCCCGCGATGGGGTGCATCATGGGCGTTTCCACCTCGAGGTAGTCCCGGTCGTCGAGGAAGCGGCGCAGGGTCTTCACGATCTTCGCCCGCTTCCGGAACACCCCGCGGACCTCCGGGTTGACCATCAGGTCCAGGTAGCGGCGCCGGTAGCGGATCTCCACGTCGGTGAGACCGTGCCACTTCTCGGGGAGGGGGATGAAGCACTTGGCGAGGAAAGCCAGTTCCTTGACCAGGATGGTCAACTCGTTGGTCCGGGTGCGGAAGAGGGGGCCGGCCACGCCGACGACGTCTCCGATGTCGAGGTTCCCGAACAGTTCGAAGGTGGCCTCGTCCACCTCGTTCTTCTTCACGTAGACCTGGATCCGGTTCTCACCGTCCGAGAGGGCGCAGAAGGAGGCCTTGCCGAAGCCGCGGATCGCCAGGATCCGGCCCGCGGTCCTGACCTGCGGGGGGTCCTGCTCGAGGGTGGCGGCATCGAGGGAGGCGTAGCGCTCCACCAGGCGGCTCACCGTGTGGGCGGCCTCATAGCGGTAGGGGTAGAGCGGTACGCCCATGCGGGCGATCTGCTCCAGCTTCGTTTTCCGGGTGGCGACCTGTTCGGATTCGGGTCCGCTCAGCTTCATGGTGTCCTTCCTGGGTGGGGTTGACGCCTCACGGGCGCGAGGGGAGGTAGTGCTTGTTGATGGCGTCGAGGATCCCGTTGATGAACTGGGTGGACTCCTCGGTGCTGAAGCGCCGGGCGATTTCCAGCGCCTCGTTGATGACCACCGTCGTGGGGATCTCGTCCTCGTGCAGAAACTCGAAGACCGCGATGCGGAGGATGTTGCGGTCCACCACCGCCATGCGCTCGATCCGCCAGTGCTCGGAGTAGCGCTGGATCAGCGGGTCGATCTCCTCCCGGTGCTCCAGCGCTCCCCGGTAGAGGAAATCGGCGTAGTGGCGGATATCCGCCGACTTGGGGTGACGCTCCCAGAACAGCTCCACCGGCGGGACCACCGACGTCGGCGTCAGGTCCGCCTGGTAGAGAAGTTGCAAGGCGCACTCACGGGCTGTTCTGCGGGCTCCCATTCGACACTCCGGCCGCGGCGTTCACGGCGTCTGGAAATTCTTCATCAGGTTGGCGAGTTCCACGGCGGCCATGGCGGCGTCGAAGCCCTTGTTCCCGCTCTTGAGCCCGGCCCGGTTGATGGCCTGCTCCACGGTGTCGGCCGTGACGACGCCGAAGGTCATGGGGACGCCCGTCTCCAGGGCGACCTGGGCGATGCCCTTGGTGACCTCCGCGCTGATCAGGTCGAAGTGGGGCGTGTCCCCCCTCACCAGGGCCCCGAGGCAGACCACCGCGTCCCACTTGCCCTGGAGCGCCAGTTTCTTGGCCGCCAGGGGGATCTCGAAGGACCCCGGCACGCGGAAAACGTGGATGTCCTCGTCATCAGCGCCCGTCCGGAGGAGGGCGTCCACGGCGCCGTCCAGGAGCCGGGAACTGATGACGTCGTTGAAGCGGCTCACCACGATGGCGACCCGCAGGCCGGTGGAGTTGAGCTGTCCTTCGAAGATCTGGGGCACGGCGACCCTCCTTCGGAATCTGGGCCGCCCGCACGCGATCGGCACTGCGGGGCGCACCGGACGGCCTGGTCGTAACCGCTCATTATAGGCCGGAAAGCCGAAAACACAACCTTTTTTTCATCCGCTCGTGGCGGTGCCGCCCCAGCCGGCGCGCTTCCAGGGCCCTCAGCGCGACAGCGTCGCGGCCAGGATCCGGCTGTCGAGGCCGTCCACAACCCCGTTGCCGTCCAGGTCGGCCTTGGACGCCGTGGACCGGAAGGGCGACCGCCGCTCCACCAGGTTCCCGGCCAGAAAATGTTCCAGAATCAGCAGGTCGTCGATGCGCAGGGCCCCGTCGTTGGTCAGGTCGCCGGGGACGAGGCCGGTGCCCCGGGCCCGGTCCGCCATCTCGTAAACCCCGGCCAACTGGTATGTCCGCCCGATCACGCTCTCGGGCATGCAGTAATCGGCCCCCGACCAGTCCGCGGGCGGGGTGTTGGCGGGGTTGTCCGGCACCCCGGTGAGCGTCGCCAGAGCGGGGTCCACCAGGACCGTGTAGGCCTTCGCCGGGTTGATCCGGACCCAGGCGCCGTTCGCGTTCCACCCGTCGAACAACTGGTGGATGTGGAAGCGGTCCGGAGCGGTCTGAACGTGGTCGCTGACGGACGCCAGCACCATCCCTTCCAGACCGGGGATCGCCTCCAGGGCGTTCTCGTAGTGACGCACCGCCTCCCGCAGCTCCCAGAAGTCCCGGGCCTGGGACGGGGTGGCCAGCGCAGCGGGCCAGTTCCCCGAAAAAACGTCGTGCTCTGCCAGGGCCTCGGTGACCGGACGCGAGTGGTACACGAGGCCTCCGACGGTGAGGGTCGACAGGGGGAAATCCTCGTCGAGCCCCAGAACACCGTCGCCGTTGAGATCGGGGGACGGGGAGCCGTCGGGGAGGGTGACGGTGGTGTAGACGCCGTCGTGGTTCCCGTCGTGAAAAACCGGGTAGATCGCCCCCGGCTGGTAGCCCAGGTCCGAGAAATCCGCCGGGCAGACCAGGGGCGCGTACCCAAGGTACCGGGGGTTGAAGAAGGGCCCGCCGGCGGGGAATTCGGGGCGGTACTTCACGGGGCCGAAGTCCGCCAGGGTCGCTTGGCTGGAGGCCGGCGACTCCCACTGCACCACCCAGTGCAGGTGCCCGTCGAGCTCGGCGCCGTGCACGCCGGCGACGGCCAGGCAGAGGTTGCCCCCGTTGGAGAGCCCGATCAGGCCGACGTCGTCCGACCGGACCGGAACCGGCGAAAGCTCGGAGATCCTCCGCCCGAGAGTGTCTCCCGTGACGCCCGAGGCCCAGAGCAACACGTCCCTCAGGGCCTGGAGGGTCCCGGCCCCGCGGAAATCGAACACCCCGTCCGAGCCGTCCGGGCGGGACGGGTCGTTTCCGCCGGGAAAGAGGAAGTTCACCACGACGAGGTCGTCCGCGTTCAACTGGAACGGATTGGTAAGGTTGCTGCCCCCCACCCCGCCGGGGACGACCACGACCACGGGGGAGCCGTCCGGGTACCGCTCCCCCCGGGACGGGGGGAAGCAGGCCCGCACGGCCAGGGAGCCCCCCGGCACCCCCGTGCCCGCGGAGGGGACCCTCAAATCCACGCAGACCGGTGCGGCCGCCCCCCCCAAGGCGGAAGGACCCGGACTCGCGGCCTCCACCGCAAGACACGCCAACGCAAGCCCCAAAATCAGCCGCAAAATGGTAACTGATCGACTCACCGGCTCCCTCCCGCCCGTCCGTTTGCCCTGAGAATCCGACACTCCCCATTATATCCGCGCCGGCCGGAAAAGGTGACCATGACGATCCCACGATTCCGACAAAACCGCGGGCCCTGGCCCACGACCGGCGGCCTTGCGCGTCCGCTCGCGGGCGGGCCCGGAAACCCCGGGCCCGGGGGACCGCGTCCCGGCCGGGTCCGCATTACGCTTGAAAACCATCGCACTTCGGTATATTTTCGGGTGTCGAGCCAGCGCGGGAGGCCCCCGACGCCATGGGTGGAAGACCGGCCCCGGTTTCCGCCGCGAACGCGGGCGTCCCGCCGGACAATACGGCCGGGGGACCCTCGATGGGCACGCGCGAGACACACCACCCGGGTCAGCCATGAAGACCGGGGATTCCACCGAAAAACCCGCGCCTTCTCCCGGGCCCGTCGGGCCGGGCCCTGGCGGGGGCGGCCCCGGGGCCGCGGGGAAGCGTCCGGGGGATCGGCACGGCCGGATCGGCTCCGTCCCCACCGTCGTCCTGGTCACCACCCTCTGTTGGATCCAGCTCTTCCTTCCGGCGTTCGGACGGGGGAACATGCTCTCCCTCACCGAGTGGACCTCGGATTCCCTCTGCATGTTCCTGCCCTGGCAGGACCTCCTCCGCGACCACCTGCCCGAGGGGCCCCTCTGCCTGTGGAACCCCTTCAACGGGCTGGGACAGCCGCACTTCGCCAACCTCCAGAGCGCGCAGCTCTTCCCCCTCACCTGGCTGCGGGTCTTCCTCGGCCCGGGGCCCGGCTCGTTCGCGGAGTCCTGGCTGAAGACCGTCCTGGCCGCCCTCAGCGCCCTGCTCCTGTTCCGGAAGCTCCGGCTCTCGCCGGGGACCGTCCTCGTGGGCAGCCTGACCTGGGCCTTCCTGCCGCACTTCATCGCCTTCCTGGGCTGGCCCCTGGGCAGCGCGGAGATCTTCATCCCCGCCGCGCTGGCCTTCACCGTGGACTACCTGGACCGCCGGCGCTTCCGCTCCGTCGTCTGGCTGTCCCTCACGCTGACCCTCCAGTTCTTCGCCGGGCAGGTCCAGACATGGCTCCCCACGGTCATGCTGGTCCTGGCCTGGTTCGCGTGGTTTTACCCCTGGCGGCCCCTCGGCGGCCGGCGCCTGGCGGACGCACTCCGCTTCCTCGCCTTCCTCCCCCTGACCCTCGCCCTGTCGGCCCCCCAGATGCTCCCCTTTCTCGATTACCTGTTCGACAGCCAGGCCTTCGCCCTGCGGACCCGGTTCAACGCGTCCTGGAGCCCCCTCTCCAACTTCGCCCAAATGCTCATGCCCGCCTTCTTCGGCACCCCGGCGGCGCAGAACGAGTGGGGGCTGTCCGGCCTCCGGGTCATGGTCATGTACGCCGGCGTCCCCGCGCTGGCCCTCTTCGGCGTCTTTGTCCTCCGGAAGGGCCCCCGGTGGGAAAAGGCGTTCTACCTGGGCGGGATCGGGGTGTTCGCCCTCTTCTTCCTGCGCTTCCCCCCCGGGCTCACCACGTGGCTGCTTCACCTGACGCCCCTCGGCGCCACCGGCTTCCTGAAGTTCTTCCCCTTCTTCAACCTGCTGATCCTCATCCCCGCCATGAAGGCCCTGGACGCGTGGGACTCCGCCGCGGACCGCCGGACGCTCGGGTGGGTGTCCGCCGGCATGATCGCCGCGGCCGTGGCCGCCCAGGCCGCCGTCCTCCCCTTCACCCGGGCCCTGGACCTGTGGGCGTGGCAAGCGGCCAATATGCTCCTGCTGGCCGGCCTGCTCCTCGCCCTGGCCCTGGCCCTGGGCCGTGCGCACCGTCTCCCCCGCCCCCTGCTGGCGGGCCTCCTGGCCGCCCTGGTCTTCGTCGACTTCCTGCCCGTCAACCGGAACTTCGTCGAACACGGGCGGGTGGACGCCCTGCTCCCCGGTCTCCACGACGTTCGGGCGCTCCTGCCCAGTCCGGGGACCGGCCAACCCTACCGGGTCTTCGCCCCGGACATCCCCCCCGAGATCAACCTTCTCTTCGGCTTTCACTCCGTCAACGGCTACGACGCCCTGACCCCCGCCCGGACTTTCCGGCTCCTGGCCTGGATGGACCACGGCCTCTCCGAAGGGTACGGCACGCTGGAACCGACGGCGGAGAGCCTGACGGTCATCGACCGGGGGACGCTCCACCGGTGGTGGTTCAAGCGCCTCTTCGAGATTTACGGGAAGGGCCGGATGGCCTCGGTGCTGGCCCAGCCACGGCTCGAGCCGGCCACGCGGATGGACGACCGGGACGTCGCCCGGCTCCTGGCGGTGCGCTTCGTCCTGAGCAGGCGTCCCCTGAGCGACCCCGAACTCCGGCCGGTGTCCGCGCGGGGACCCTGGCGCCTCTACGAACTCCCGCGGGCCTGCCCCCTGTACGCCTTCCACCCGGAGGTCCGTCACGCGGGGTCCGCGCGGGAGGCCTGGAACGCCCTGCGTGCGGACCCGGGGCTGTCGGTGGAGCGGCCCGTGGTCCAGGCCGCGGGCCCGCCCCCGCCGGCCTCGCCTCCCCCGGCCGGGGAAGCCCCTCCGCCGGGACCGTCGGAACGTTCCGTGCGGGTCCTGCGGCGGGAGTGCGAGCGGGTCGAGTTGAGCGTGGACGCCCCGGGGAACGGTTACCTCGTGGCCCGGGAACTGTACGACCCGGACTGGGCGTGCACCGTGGACGGGGTGGAGCAGCCCATCCTCCCCGCCGACGTCGCGTTCCGGGCCGTCCGGGTTCCGGCGGGAGTGCACCGGGTGACCTTCCACTACGCCCCGGCGTCCCTGCGAACGGGATTCGGCCTGGCCGCCCTCGCCGTGCTGACGCTGGCGGTCGCGGGAACGCTCGGGAGGGTCCGGCGGTGGCGCCGGGGAAGGCCCCCCGCCTGAGCCGCGCCCTCAACGGACCGACAGGGACAACCCGCCGGTGTGGGCATTGAACTCGGGGGCCCACCAACTGAGGACGTGGGCGCTCCCCCCGGTGAAGCGGCCCCGGTGGACCGCCCGCAGACGGTACTCGAACACGTGGGTCCCCCGGGTCACGCCGTCCAGGAAGGCGTGGACGCCCCGGTCGTGGGAGGTCCGGACAGGGCCCCCGTCCCACGTGCCGAAGCCCCGGGCGGTGCGCACCGTCTCGAATCCCGCCAGGCCGTGGTCGGTGAGGTGGACGAAGGAGAAAAAGCGGTCCGCCGTCACTTCGATCCGGACCACCACCTCCTCGCCGACCCGCACGTCGCCCTCCAGGGGCACGAGCCCCCCCGCCCCGTCCCGGAAAAGGCTCTTCCGCACGCTCAGTGCTTCGGAGCCGTAAGGCCGGAGCCGGTTGAAGCACTCGAGGTACCGGCGGTGGACCGCGGCCCAGGCGGGGAAGGTTCCCGCGTTCCGCAGGCGCAGTTCTGAACGGGCCCACACCGCGGCCCCTTCGAAGCGGTTCTCGAAAAGGCCCGTTCCCGATTCCGGCAGGCCGGGCGGCACCCGGAAGCCGTTGTGGCTCACCTCCAGGGGCGGCGCCGGGGCGAGCCAGTCCCCGCCGCACCGGGTGAGGGCCCAGGCGCGGTCCAACGAGTCCTCGGCCTGCCACAGCCGCTGTACGCGGAGGACGTTGAGGAGCCAGGTCCGGGCGGCCACCACTTCCCGCTCGAACCCGCCCACCTCCTGCATCGCTCCCACCACCTCGGCGAAGTCCCCGAGCTGGGGTTGGACCCAGGAAGCCCGGCACTCCTCGAACCCCGGCCAGGTCAGGCCGCGTCCGGCCTGGTAAACCCCACGGCCGACGAGGTGGGCCAGGACCGCCCGGGCCCGGGGGCTGTCCCCTTGCCGGTGCAGCGCCGAGGCCAGGCGGGCGAGGCGGGTCTCGTCGTAAACGGCCAAGTGGCGCGCCCTGCCCGGGAGTCCCCCCAGGCGCCGGTCCAGGAAGGCGATCGCAGTCTCCTCCATGGGCTTCTCCGCAAGGAAGAAGCTCCTCGCGTGGGCATAGTCGATGTCCCACGTTTCCAGCGCGGCATCCGCGGGCGACTGCCGGCAGTTTTCGGTAAAGTCCCGGTCCAGCCCCTCGATCAGGGGAAAGGCCGCTTCCCAGGCTTCGCGGGGAAGCCCCGCCTGCTTCAGTTTCCCGAAAGCCCGTAATCGATCGACGGCGAGGGGGAAGCGGGCATACCAATCCTTGGCCGGCGGGGGGGTTCTCGCGGCGTCCACCCGGCGACGCAGCTCGACCCGCAAGGCCGCTTTATCCGCCAACAGGGCCAGGTCCCGGGCGATACGGGCGTCCAGGGCGGCATCGGAAACCCAGGGGGTCCGGGAAAGGGGACAGGGTTTCAGGTCCTGGTGAAGGCTGAGACGGTCCGGCGGGGACGCCGACCCGAGCCACCTCCGGACATGGGGGCCCAACGCCGGGATGCCCCGGGTCAGTTGCCAGGCCATCGCCTTCTGGAACAGCACTTCGACGGGGTCCTTGCCGGGCTGATCGTGGAAGCGGATCAGGCGGACGGCCCACCAGGCGGGGTTCGACGTTCCGGACACGGTCAGGCTCACCGGCTGGAAGGTCGGGGAGAGGGTGCGTTCCCACGCCACGGTCCGCCCCGCGCGCGCGTCGAGGCACAGGGCCGCCGACTCCAGCACGTCCACCCGGTCCGGCAGGACGGGAATCGACCGCTCCTCGCCGTCGGAAAGCGCCCCGGCGATGGCCCTCGCCCGGCACCGGAGCACGGCCGCACCGACAGGTACCCTCAGCCGCCAGGCGAAGGTCCGGGTCTGCCCTGGCCGGAGCGTGAAAGGCCGGCGGGACGTCCCGGCGAAGGGGTAGACCTCCCGGGGGGCCGCTTGCCCCGAACAACCGTGGGAGAAGCCCAACTGCCCCGACAGGGTCGCCGACCCGGCATTGGTGACGGACACCGTCATCTCCAGCTCGTCGCCGACCCGGAGGAACCCCGGGGGCAGGATCTGGACCATGAGCGGTTTCGCGGTAACCGCCGTGCCCTCCAGGAGACCGGAGGACAGGTCGGGCCCGTGAGCGAGGCCGAGAAATCGCCAAAGCGTGTGGGAACGGGGCATCCGGAGGGGGATCGTCACCACGCCGTCGGGCCCCGGGACGAGGTGGGGGAGGAAAACGGCCGTCTCGCCGAACACCGTGCGGTCGGGAACGGCTGCCAGGGGCTCTCTACCCGTCCGCGGGGCAAGGCCGGCAGGAAAAGGGTCGTCTTCCCCGGCCGAAGCCCCGGAGGCCCCCAAGGGGTCGACGACCCGGGTGGGAAGGCCGGCCGAAGCGGAAGGCCGTTCTGCGGCCGGAACGTAAACGACATCCGCGGGACGGGCCGCCCGGGGGTCGATCCACCGCAACTCGCCGAAACCGGGAAGCCAGCAGGCGATCCGTTCCCAGGGCAGGCCCCGGTGGTGTTTCGGGCCCGGGAACTCGCTCACGTCGAGGAAATTGGAGTACCCCCCGGCGAGAGACGAAGCCTCGGAACGCAGCAGGCTCGCCGGGTCGGCCAGGGAGTGGGGGGGAAGCCCGCCCCACTGGTCCCGGGAGGCGTCACAGAGGACGGCGAGCATCTCGGTGTCCTTCGAGGCCCCCGCAGGGCGGCGGATCCTCAGCGTCCAGGTCTCCGCCCCGCCGGGCTGAAGGTCCGGACGGAACCGTTCCCACCGAAGATCCAGCTTGCGGTCGGTCCAGGGAACGTCCACCCGGCGGTCCACCTGGTAAGCCCGCCCGTCCCGGACCAGGGTCACCCGGAAGTGGAACCCGCCCCGGTCGGCCGCCCCCACCGGGTACTCCACCACGTGCTGGGTCCGCCCGGGGTCGAGCCAGTCGGCCCGGACGCGCCGGTGATCCCGCAGGACCTCCACGAGCAGCGGCCCCCGGTCGAAACCGGTGGCGCAGACGGCGCGGAAGGTCTGCCCCGCCTCCACCCGCAGGGGACCGGCGGCCACGAGAAACGGGGTGGGGATCGCGCACCGGGCCGCCGCCGGGTCGATCACGACGAAGGTCGCCCGGGAGGTCACCGGGCCGTCGAACGCGTCCTTGAGCCGGACCTCGGCGCGGTAGACCCCCGGCGGCAGCGCAACGGCCGCCGCGTGCACCCCGTCCGTGCCGGTCGAAAAGCGCCGGGAGACCACCGCCGGCCCCGAAGGCCAGCGGGTCCAGTCGGCGGTTTCCAGGGTGTCGGGGGCGGTCCGCTCCTCGCCGATGAACTCCGGCTCGAAGCTCTCCGGAAGATCGGTGAGTTCGGCGGGGACCGGCCGCGCCGGGGCCCGCAGCAGGGAGACCCGCAGGGTCCCCGCCGCCCGGACCGGTTCTGCCCCGGCATCCCGGAGACTCACCGTGATACGGACCGGTTTTCCCGTCTCCTGGAGCGCGTCCACCGCCACGGCCGCCGCCACGCCCACCCGTTCCACCCGGACCCGGCATTCGCCGTCCCGGGTCTCGCCCGAGCCCGCCGTGACCTCGGCGATAATCCGGTACAGGAAGAATTTCAGCCGCTTCCGCTGCAACCGATGGTCGGGGACCGCCCGGAACAGGACGCGAAACGACCCCGATCCGTCGGTCTTCGCTTCGCCCCGGGCGATTTCCACTCCCGGGTCGGATTTCTCGAGCCGATGGGGACGCAGGGGCTCCCGAAGGAGGGGATCCAGGCGAAACACCCGGTACCGCACGGACGCGCCGGCAACGGGCGCCCCGGAGAGGAAGACGGCCCGGCCCGGCACCGTGACGGTTTCACCGAGGCGTGTCTGGCCGGGGGGCCCCAGTTCGACCCGCAGGGTGGGAGGACGGTCCGCGTCCAGGGCGAGACGAACCTCCCCGGCGGGGTCCGACGAGACCAACCATAGCGGCCCCGCCGCCTGGTGGGGGGGAATGTCGAACCCGCCGGAGAAGGACCCGAACCGGTTCGTCCGGAAGGACCGCGTTGCGAGGGGCCCGCTCCCGCCGCTCTCGAGGCGGACCGACACTGACCGCCCCGGGAGGACCCGGTACGACCCGTCGACGGGGTCGGCGTGGACGCAGATCCCCTTGAACCGGACGGTCTGCCCGGGACGGTAGAGACCCCGGTCGGTGAAGAGGAGGGTCCGGGGCACGTTCCGGGGAAGGGTGCGCGGGCGGCAAACGGTGCAGGACTGGAGCTGCACCAGTTCCGAACCGTCCGTCGCCCGGGCGTGGAGGAGGACCCCCACCCGGTCGCCGGCGCCGTGGGAAACGGGTCTGGCGGGCGGCAGGACAGGGAAGGCGAAATACCCCCCGGCGTCCGTGACCACCGGGTTCGGGAACCGGCCGGCCTCGGCGCCCTGCGGCGTCACCGCGTCGATCCGCACCCCGGCCAGGGGCGCCCCGGTCCCGATATCGAGGGCGTACCCGTCCACCGTGCCGCCCAGGTCCCGGCTCAACAGGACGAAACGGCTCACCTGGAACTCCGCCCGGAGGGGCATGCCGCTTTCACCCCGGAAGTCCGGGTCCGTGGAGGCGAAGAGCAGCCAGGGGCCGGGGGGAAGGGCGGAGGTCTCCACCTCGCACCGGACGGGGCCCACACGCCGGCGCGCGGGGAGGTCGACGCTCCAGGCCCGTTCGGGGGGACGACGCAACAGGGCCTGGTACTCCTCGAAGGACAGCGACGTGTCGATCGCCTTCAGCCGCCGTGCGGACCGGTCACGGTAGATCCGGAAGTGTAGACGCTCCAGGTTCCAGTGTTCCACCCGGAAACGGGCGGGGCCGTCCGCGGCGCAGACGTGGTCCACCATCAGCTTGCAGCGGGGTTCGAGCATCCGGCACCGGAGGGCCAGGCATTCGCAGCCGCCGGGCCGGTCTTTGGAGGATCCGGGGTCGCCGGCCCGGGCCGCCCGGAAGCTCTCGTCGTAACGGCCCAGGTCGTAAAGCTCCTTCCCGAGGCAATAGGAGGCCCTCTGCCGGATTTTCCCCCGGGAGACGGCAACCAGACGTCTCAACTGCTCCAGGTAACGCGCGACGAGACCGCTCCCCTCCGCCGTCTGGCGCAGGTACTTCAGGCGCTGGAGGTCGTAGTTCCAGACGGCTTCCGTGTTCCCGCCCCGGGCATGGAAGCGGAGAAGTCCCTGGAAGAGGGAGAGGGCCCGGAACCGCGGGGAGCTCGGATCGGTCACCCGGGGGACGAAGGACAGGAAGCGATCCACCGGGCCCAGGGCGTCGGAGTCCGCCGGGACCTCCACCGGGTCCTCGGGGTAAGCCGCCACCGTGAATTCCGACTGGTGGAACGCCAAGAGGTGGGACGCCGCCACGTCGAACAGGGTGGGCAGGAGCCGGGGATCGACGTTGCGCTCGCCAAGAAAGGCGAGGTAATCGACCGTCTTCTGGCGCTTGAGCAGGTCCTCGTCCCGGAGCAGCTCGTCCTGCAGCCGGAGAACGTGCCGATAGAAGCGGGCCGGCCCCCAGGCGAGGGGGTCTTCGCCGGTGAAGCGCCGGCCCGGCGATTCCCTCCGTTGGTCCTGGAACACCTCCAGGAGCCTGGACTGGTGCCAGTTGAGCACCACCAGCCGCAGGAGGGGGCGCATCCCGTCCGGGGCCGCGGCGGCGTCCCGGCCGAGGCGGCAGACCTGCTCGGCGAACCCCATCCGGTACCTCACGGCCTCGGCCGTCCGGAGGGCCACCAGGGCACGCACCGCCTCCCCCCACCGCCGCCCCTCCCGGGCCGATGCGTGGATGAGCTTCAGCGTGCCGCACGCGGGGTCGAAGTCCTCTCTCCCCAACTGTTTCGCCGTCTCCTCCCACACCTTGTCCGGGACCGGGGGCAAGGAGGGCAGCCGGGGTTCGGGCAGGAACGGGAACGGCGTCCCTTGGCGGACCCACAGAAAAAGGCCCGCCGTGAGAAGGGTCAGGAGAAGGAGGGTGCGTCTTTTCATTCGGGCCCCCGGATCAGAAGGTCAAAGAGATTGACACCGGAACCCGGATTTCTTTCCCTCTTTTTTTATCTCCCGGGGAATTTCGTCAGCCACGGAAAACGGCACAGACCACAAGCTGGGAAACACATTGATCGCGCTCGCGCACCCCTCGGTCCCGAATCACCCCGATACGGTCTTCCAGCCACCGGCAGGATACGGTCGGACCAAGCCGCTGGCGAAGAACGGGGCAACCATCACCGGTCCGACGGTTTCCGGCGATCCTCAAGCGGACCCTCTCCGGGACAAGGGCAATTCTCTTGATTGGCTCAGTGCATTCCCGGGCAGGGCCCTTCCAGCCTGAGGCCCGGGTTGTGGCGGGTTTTAACTTGGCGAGAGCCGATCCGGATCCTGATCTCGCCAAGGTGCCAAGCTCGCAAAGGAGGAGAACAAGTGCCAGACAGCAGCCAACTCCTATAGATTCAGATAGATATAAATACTGATGCCCTCGTGAAATGTCCTGATTGTGATCTCACGGAGGCACGGAGAAGGATCATAAGGATTGTTGATTCCAATAATCCGATTTGCATTTCTCCGTGCCTCCGTGCCTCTGTGAGAGAAAAGGGCTTTTTGCGAACGCATCATATTCAGAAAGCGAAGGTTACGAAATTCGGTTCATGGTCGAATGGACGGCGACCCCGCCCCCCCGGTACATGAAGGCCCGCAGAAGCCACTCGAGCGGGCCGTAGTCGAAGCGGCGGAGCCAGAGGCGGCTGAGGACGATCTGCGCGCCGAACAGGGCCACCGCCAGGAGCAGGTTCACCGCGTAGCTCGTCCGGTAATACAGACCGAAGCCGTAGGCGTAGAACAGGGTGGTGCACACCACCGACTGGAAAATGTAGTTGCTCATGGCCGTGCGCCCCACCGGGGCGAACCATCCCAGAACGGTTTTCCAGCGGCCTCCGTAGTGCAGCAGGACGATCCCCGCGGCATAGAAAAGGCCCAGCGCGGGGGCCCCGATCTCCTGGCCGAAAATCTCCAGCAGTCCCAGAACAGGCCCCGCCCGGGACGGAGACAGGATGCCGTACAGGCTCAGGGCGTTTCCCGCCAGGCCGACAGTCAGCGAAACCCACATCGCCCGGCGGACCAGCCCCAGGTGCTCCTTCAGCGACCTCACGAGGCCCTTCTTCCAGCACCAGAGGCCCAGCAGCAGCATCGCCAGCAGTTTCCAGCCGACGTACAGCAGGGACTGGTACTGGGAAATCGTTTCCTGATAGCGCAACCTGAAGATCTCCGTCACGCTGCCGCGCCCGTAGACCTGCACATTTTCCTGGATGTACTGCCGCGTGCGCTCCTGCCGCATCTTCTCCCGTTTCTGGACCTGCTCCGCCCGGGCCGGCGGGCCGGCCGCCGGTCGCTGAAGAACGTACGGCGCCATCATGAGCACGGGCACCAGCAGCACCGCCAGGCCCGCCGTCAGGACCACGGCGGGGCGGAGGTAGCAGAAGGCCAGCAGGACGACGCCCAGGAGGGCATAGTTGCCGATGTAGTCCCCGGCGTAGAACAGCAGGGCGTGGCTGATCCCGATGAGGAACAGCCCCGCCAGCCGGCGGAGATAGAGCGACAGGAACGGCCCGTTCCGCTCCCGGGCCCGATCGAAGGTGATGGCCATGCCGATCCCGAACAGCAGGGCCAGGATCGAGAAGAACTTCTCGGACACGAGGAAGCTCGTGATGGAGATAACCCAGCCATCCGTCGGGCTCAGCGTGCCGCCCCGCAGGTCGAAGATCGCCCGGACGGGGTGGCTGTAGAACTGGACGTTGATCAGCAGGATCCCGAAGATGGCGAACCCCCGGACGATGTCCAGGACCGGGACCCGCTCCGAAGGCCTGACCGGGCCGCAGGTCGTCACCGGGGGGTTGTACTCTCCGTTCGTCTTTCTCATGCCCCTTCCACCCAGGCCGGGACGGCCCGTGGGAACCTCGACGTTCGTACGCGCCGTCCCGGCGCGGACCCAAACCCCGCACCACTTGCCCATCCGCCTTCCACCCGGGCCGGGACGGACCGTGGGAACCGCGTCAGCGACTGGCTGACCGTATTTTCTGCAGCGCGTCCTTGCCGTTCTGGTTGTTGGGGTTGAGCTCCACCGACTTCTCGTAGAACTTCACCGCCTGGTCGGTGTCTCCGGCTTTCAGGCACCCTTCCGCCAGGCTGTCCCAGGCGTTCCAGGACCCGGGGTAAAGCTCCGAGGTCAGGCGGAAGACCGTGACGGCCTCCTTCGGCTTGTTCTCCTGGAGCAGCCGGTAGCCCTGGGCGTTGAACTCCATCTCCAGGAAGTAGTACCTGGAGGGTTTCCGCCCCCGGTCCGCGACCACTTCCCGGAAAGCGTCCGGGGCGGCCCCGGCGCAGGCCAGCTCGTACACGCGGTTCGCGGCCGAGGTGCTCCCGGTCAGCAGGCACCAGATGGCCATGAGGGAGGTGTTGTGGGCCCGGGGGATGAGCCCCGGGCTGTTCACCAGGCCGGGAAACTTCGTCCGGAGGTCGTATTCCGCCATCAGGGCGTCGAGGTCCTTCCCCGCCTTCACGTCCCGGTTGATGCCCTCCCACAGGACCCGGACGTAGTTGACCCGGTCCTCGAACCCCTTCGCGCTCAGGTCGCCGTTCCAGTGGCCGGGGACGTAATCCTTGATCTGGTCCTTCTTCGCCAGCAGAAGGGTCCAGTTCTCCAGCAGGAGGGGGAAGTCGTGGGGGATGCCGGGGCGGACCATGAAGGACTGCAGGCAGCCGGGCGTGTCCGTCAGCCAGATGTCCGCCATGGTGTCGCCGGTCATCAGCAAGCCCTGGCGGGGCACGAAGATCGCGATGTCGGAGGCCGAGTGCATCCCGCCGATGTAGTACAGTTCCAGTTTCTCGTCGCCCAGGTCGAGCGTCATCCGGTCCGTGAAGGTCTTCGTGGGGACCGGCGGCACCTCCCCGGATTTCATGGCGTCAAAGAGCAGCCGGTCGACGACGAGTTCCTCGCGGAGCCGCTTCCCTTCCGGCGAGTCGGCGGGCTTGGCGGCCGCTTCCTTCTCCAGCTCGGGCAGCCGCTGCTCGTACCACTTCAGGGCTTCCTTCCGTCGCTCCAGGGCGGCCTTGACCGCGTCCCCGCAACGCTCGTGACCGATGATGACACAGTCGGCATAGACACCGTTCCCGCCCGTGTGATCGATGTGGTCGTGAGTGTTGATCAGGTACTTGAAATCGTTTCTTTTCAACTCGCGGGCGATGACCTTGCGGACTTCCCGGTCGAGGACCGGGTTGCCCAGGGTGTCGATCACCACGATCCCTTGCGCCGTGGGGATCGCCACGACGGCGGTGGACGAGATGTGATCGCCGAGCCAGACACGGATGGCCGTGTCGCCGAGTCTCTGGACGTGAAGGGGAAGCCCCGCCACGTCATCGGCAAGCACCAGGGTCGTGCCCGCCAGCAGTACCAGCGGAACCATCCAGCCGGAAATCCTCTTCATGACAGCATCCTCCTGTTTCCCGATGATGTCGGTTCTACGCCGCGCCCCCCGCTGGTCGTGGCGGCAGGCGGATGAGCGGCGACGGGCCATGATGAGTGTACGATCGGCGGGACGGATTGATTCAGCTTTCACAACCCGGCGGTCGCCGGGAAAAGAGAGGAGAAGGGGCGAAAAGGGGTTCGTGACACCGCCGGGTCAGTCGGCGCCGGGGTCCGCGCCGGGTGGACGGCGCCGGACGTCACGTTTCGAGGGGGCCGGTTTCCTCGGCAGCGGTGTTCAATTCCCGGGCCATCATGCGGATCAGGTCGGCCCGGCTGACGATGCCGACGAGTCTCCCGTCTTCCACCACGGGCACGGGGTTGCACCGTTTCCGGACCATGATCTCCGCCAGGTGCTCCACCTCGTCGTCGGGCTCGGCCACGATCACCTCTTCCGACATGACGTCGGTGGCCACGGTCCCCAGCATGTGCTTGAGCCGTCTCTGGTAGTGCCGGGGCGTCTCGAGGGGGATGATGCCGTCGAGGATCTGGATGAAAACCGGCAACTCGAGGCGGGTGTTACGGACGATCAGGTCGGTTTCGGTCACCAGGCCGACCAGGTTTCCCGCCCCGTCCACGACCGGAATGCCGCTGAGCCCTCCCTGGTCCATCAGGCGGGCGATGTCGTTCACCGTGGCGTCACGGTCCACGGTCACCACGTCGATGCTCATGATCTCCCGGACTTTCATGGGGCCTCCTTCCAGCTTCGGGTATCCCTTGCGGCGTTCCGCCGGGCCGGTGCAAACGAGTTTGACGGGCTCGCAAAAAACCGGAAGGCAGACAAAAAGCGTCTGCAAGGACTTTTTCTGAGACATCACCCGGAGGGTGAGGGTACTTCTTGCGGCCCCATCCCGTTTGCCTCACCTTGATTGTGCCGGGGAGGCGGGAGGCTGTCAAGACGAAAGTGGGCGGGGGCCCGGGCTTCCGGAGCGCCGCTTTCCCCGGACCGCGCAGGCCGCCGGAGCGGCGCGGCGGGGCACGCCGCCGTCCCCCCGCCCCCCCGGAGGAGGTCGAAGGTGAATGGAAGAGAGCCACACACACCGCCTGACCCCGAAGGGGTCGAACGTGAATAGAATGTGCGCGCCACCCCGCCGTCCGACCCCGAAGGGGTCGAACGTGAATAGAAAAAACGCCCTTCCACCCCCCCGACCCCGAAGGGGTCGAATTTGAATCGCCCTCTCTCCAGAAACAAATTCGCAACATGCCAAGAAAAAAGAGGTTGCGAAATGCGGTTTCTGGTCGATTGGACGGCGACCCCGCCGCCCCCGCTACGCACATTCGACCCCTTCGGGGTCGGGTCGATCGCTTGGCGCCTTTTCCTATTCACGTTCGACCCCTTCGGGGTCGGGGGGGTCGGTCCTCGTCGTGTTCTATTCACGATCGACCCCTTCGGGGTCGGGGTGTTGCTTGTCGCCCCTTTCTATTCACGTTTGACACCCCCGCAAACAGTCGCATTTTACCCGCGAATCACGCGAATGAACGCGAATCAGAAATCAACAATCAATAGATATTATTCGTGTTATAAATTCGCGTATATTCGTGTGATTCGCGGGAAATCTCCCTTTCGCGACTTTTTTGCGGGCTCAACACGTTTGACCCCTTCGGGGTCGGAGGCGTATCGCGTTAATCCTGTAAATCCTGTCCATCCTGTCTTTTCCCGCCCCGCCCGCCTGCCCGTCCCCCGTTTCGCGACGGCGCAACCGGGGAGGCCTGGGACCGCGTGAAATCCCGCCCCTCCCCGAATTCCCTTAATTGCCAATGTATAAATCCCCTGTTCCGGGGTATCGGAGAAATCCCCCCCTGAAACCGGGAAGAATCACCGTCAAGGTTGGACAAAATACGCGGGAACGCATCGGGGAGGCCCTCCCGGCGGGGGCGCCTTCTCAGAGCGGACGGACGGCGTGGACCTTGAAGGCGGCGATCAACCGGTCGCCGACGCCCCAGCCGCGCTCCCGGAGCGAGCGGAGGGAGATGCGGGCCGTGAGGGCGGCCCCGCTGCAGTCCAGGGTCACGTCCGCGTCGGAACCGGCCAGCACGATGGACACCACCGTGCCCTGCAGCCGGTTGCGGGCGCTCGTGGCCACCGCCGCCTCCGCCAGCACGATCTCCCCCGGCGGGACGTGGACCATGGAAGGGCTCCCCTCGGGTGGGGTCATCTCGATCTCGAGGGCCCCGGAGCGGAAGAACCAGCCGTCGTCCCGGCGGGAGGACTCCCCCCGGAACACGTTGACGGGGTGATACTCCGCCAGGCGGCCGTCCAGGATGCGGTAGAGACGATCGGCAAGCCGCAGGGCCTCCTCCTCCCGGTGCGTGGAGAAGAGGGTGGTCCGCCCCGGTTCCGCTCCCCGCGCCCGGAGGGCCGTTTCGACGCGGTTGCGGTTGTCCTCGTCGATGCCGGCCAGGGGCTCGTCCAGCAGCAGGACCTCCGGTTCCGGCAGAAGGGCCCTGGCCAGGGCGGCCAGTCGGGTCTCCCCCCCCGACAGCCGGGGGGCCGGACGCGACGCGAGGTGTCCGATCCGAAGGGACTCCAGGACCTTCCCCGCCCGCTTCAAGGCATCCTCCCGCGACAGGCCGGCCGCCGGCGCCCCCAGCACGAGGTTCGCCGCGACCCCCATCCGGAACATGACCGGGTTCTGCTGGAGCAGGAGGACCCGGGAGGGTCGGTTGCCGGGGGAGAAGTAGGCCCCGTGCGGCTCGCCGTCGTAGAGGACCTCCCCGGTGAAGTCGGCCGAGAGGCCGGCCAGGACCCTCAGGAAGGTGGTCTTCCCCGTCCCGTTCTCCCCGAGGACCGCCACCGCACACCCCGGCTCGAGGCGCAGGCGCTCCACCCGGAAAAGGTCCCGGCCATCGCGGCGGATCATCACGTCGTTCAGGCGGATTTCCACGCACCCCTCCCCCCGCCGCGCGCGACGAGGCGAACGGCGACGTTGAGCAGCAGGGCGACGACCAGGAGGACGATCCCGAGGGCCAGGCCCAGGGCGAACTCGCCCTTGGACGTCTCGAGGGCGATGGTGGTGGTGATGTTGCGGGTGATGCCGCGGATGTTGCCGCCCACCATCATGGCGCAACCCACCTCGGAGATCGCCCGCCCCAGGCCCGTGAACACGGCCACCGCCAGCGCCCCTCTCGCCTCGTTGAGCATCAGGGCCAGGCGGCGGGGCCCGCGGACGCCCAGCGACCAGGCCTCCTCCCCGAAGCGGGCGTCGATCTGGGCGAAGGCGGAAGCCGCCAGGGAGACCATCAGCGGGGTCACCAGGAAGGTCTCGGCAAGGGTCATGGCCGTCGGCGTGAAGAGCAGGTCCAGCGTGCCCAGGGGCCCTTGGCGGCTCAGGAGCGTGAAGGTGAAGAGCCCCACCACCACCGTCGGGACGGCCATGAGGGTCTGAAAAACCGACAGCAGCACCCGCCGGCCGGGGAAGCGCCCGTTGACGAGCCCCCAGGCCAGGGGAACGCAGAGGGAGGCGGACAGCAGGATGGCCGCCAGGCTCACCGTCAGGGAGATCCGGACGGCCGACCAGAGGTCCGGGTCCGCGGACGTCAGCAGTCGGAAGGCCTCCCGGAGGGCGCCCAGCAGGAAATCCATGCTCAGCCCCCGATCCGGGACATGCTGGACGTGCACTTCCGGAGGCAGGACCCCGCCCGAAACCCGTCGACGATCCGGTGCTTGTGGGCCACGGCCTCCCGCAGGGCCGCCAGGAGGCCGTCGTCGGAAGCCCCTCCCCGCAGCAGAGCGCGGAGGTCGATGTCGCCGTCGTGAAGAAGGCACGCCCGCAACCGGCCGTCCGGGGTCAGGCGGAGCCGGTTGCACCAGGCGCAGAAGTGGCTGGACAGCGGGCTGATGAAACCCACCTTTCCCCGCCCCCCCGGGAGGCGGTAGGTGCGGGCGGTCGACGTGTCGCCGGGGCCCTCCTCGGGGCCTTCGAGAGCGTAGCGCGCCGCGATCGCCGCCATCACCTCCCCGTTGGGGACGCTGCGCTCCCCCGCCCCCCGCTGGTTCCCCGCCTCGCCCACCGGCATGAACTCGATGAAGCGGACCTGGACGTCCTCCCGGCACGCCAGCGCGGCGAAGTCGGGCACCTCGTCGTCGTTGAAGCCCCTCAGCAGCACCACGTTGAGCTTGACGGGAACCAGCCCGGCGCGCGCCGCCTCCCGGACCCCCTCCAGGGTGTCCTCCAGCCGGCCTCCCCGGGTCAGGTCGCGGAACCGCTCGGGCCGGAGGGTGTCGAGGCTCACGTTGACCCTCCTCAGCCCGGCGTCGCGCAGGGGGCCGGCGAAGCGGGCGAGGAGCGCGCCGTTGGTGGTCATGCCCAGATCGCGGACCCCGCCCACCTCCCCGAGGGACTGCACGAACCCCACGATCCCCTTCCGGACCAGGGGCTCGCCGCCGGTGACCCGGAACTTGTCGACCCCGAGGCGCAGGGCCAGACGGGCGATCCGCAGGATCTCCTCGTAACGGAGGACGTCCTCGTGCCGAAGGGCGGGGACCCCTTCCGGCGGCATGCAGTACTGGCAACGGAAATTGCAGCGGTCCGTCACGGAGACGCGCAGGTAGTTGACCCGGGGCCCGGCGGAAGCTGTCGGAGTCGAGCTCATTCGGCCACCCGTGCGCCTCAGGAGGGATTGAAGACGTTCTTCCTCGAACGCCGGAGCCGGAGAACCTTCTGGACCGGCACGGGGATGAGCCGTTTCAGGCCGAAGGCGGAAGGGGCCCGGTGATAGGCCAGCTTCACCCGGGCATCGAACCTGGAGTCGATGGCCACCGAGACGACGCGCATGACGTAAGGCCCCACGGGGTACTTTTGCCCGGGCTTGACCTGGGACCGGATGATGTTCTTCGCCGGGATCGTCAGGAAAACCTTGTACTCGGTGAATTCCTCCAGCAGGTCGGGGGCGAGGGAGATGTAGACCTTCGCCAGGAGGAACTCCTTGCAGTCGATGTCCATCCGGTCGGACTCCCGTGCCTGCAGGATGGCCCGGATGTTGTCGAGTTCCAGGTTGGAGCAGTAGTAGCGGAGGTCGGTGGCGACGATCACCTCGTCGTCCCTCCCGCTCGCCTCCATCTGCTTGAGGCGCTCGCCAAGCTTGGTGATGTCCTCGTCCAGGAGGCGGCGGGAGATGGGGTCGAGCTTGTCGAGGCCCACCAGCCCCCGGGAGGTGAAGTTGAAATGGCGGCGCTGCAGAACTATGCTGGCGTGGGCACTGGCGGTCTTGGACACGCACACGAGCCCCCGCTTGCGGTTCAGGTGGGCGGGGTTGGCGATGACGGAGGGGTCGTCGGTGTCCGCCCCGATGAAGACCTGGGTGCCCTCGGAGAGCAGGATTTCCTCGGTGTCGCCGGGGGCGGGGAAAATCCGGATGGCGAGGATGATCAGCGCGAGCAGCAGGGCGAAGGGGAAACAGTACAGGAAGGTTTCGATGTAGGGCCGGTTCTCGCTGACCACCGTGTCGAGGATCCGGTTGACCCCCTTGATCCCGTCCGCCGGCTGGTGAACGAAGATGAAACGCTTGAACAGGGAACCGTTGTTCCCCAGGAAGGCCGAGGCGTTTTCCATCAGCGGACTGGCCCGGAGGTACCCGTTGGCGTGGATGGACATGTCCCGGATCAGCTCCATGTCCGCGTTGCTGCCCAGCAGGATGAAGTAGACCGGGATGCCGGCCTTCTCGAGCAGGTCGAGGGTCTGGGAGCGGGAAAACGACTTCACCTGGTCGGGGTGGGTGAACCGCTGTCCCGGGTAGTCCTCCTTGCCGGGGTCCAGGATCCCGTCCGTGATGAGGATGAAACGGGCGACGCACTCCTGGGGGTACTCCTGCCGGATCCGGACCGCCTCCTCGAGGGCGCCGTAGAAGTCGGTGTGCAGGGCGTCGTTGCGGAAGGCTTCCGGGTGGTCCACCAGGATCTCCCGCGTCCCGCCGAACAGGATGATCCGGTTCTCGTAACCCCGCAGGTGCTCGAGGATCTCGCGGAGCACCTGGACGCGGTCCTTCGTGGGGTCCATGTGGGGAACGGACCGGGAGTTGTCCACGAGGAGGATGTTCACGCCCTTGCTGCCCGCGCAGTCCCGCACCGCTGCACCCACCGCCTGCGAGCTGCTCCAGAGGCACAGAAGTGATAGCAGAACAAACTTTTTCATCGCTAAACTGAACTCCCGCGACCCTCATTATAGCGGAAGTTCAAAGCGCTCCGAAAGAGAATCCTCGGGTGGGGCCGCACTTTTTCAGGGGTTCATCGGGGCTTCCCCTTGTTCGGCTCCTCCCGCGGCGCCTTGGCGACGGGCGGCTCCAGGCCCTTGAGCAGGGCGACCCGGAACGGGTGGACCTCCCCGGTCATGATCCCCCCGGCGACGGCGGGGTCGCTCTCCATGATTTTCCTCGCCTCCGCGTCCGACGGGGCCTCGAACACGACGATGCCCAGGGGGGTGGCCTCCAGGGTGCGGCCCGCCAGGATGACGGTCCCCTCCAGGGTCAGACGCCTGAGGTGCTCGAAGTGGCTTCCGACAATGGCGTTGTCCTTGTCGGTCCAGGCCTGGTCGTCCAGCAGGCGCGGCACGAGCCGCAGGATGTATACGTACTGCTTCATCCCGCTCTCCGGCACAGACCCGCTTCCCGCGACCGGGAAGGTGAACGTCAGGACCCCCAGCAACACAACGATGGTTCGGATCATGGCTTTCCCTCCTGTCCAGGATGTCATCCCCGTGAAAAGCCCCCCCCGCCTTCCGGGTGATGGCTCAAGCAACGGTTTTGCAAACGCCTTCTATTCGATATTCGCCTTTTGCGGGCGCATCCAAAGGGTTCCTCCGGCTGCCGGCCATCACCCCGCCGGCGATGGGCCGGTGCGCCCCGAGCCTCTCGCCGCCCCGCCCTTCACGGGGCCGGCCTGGCCGGCCCGCCGGACGCCCGCCCCCGCCCGGTCTCCGCGAACACCGCGGACCGGATCGTGACCACCACGGCCGCGGGCGGGGTCGGCGCCGGCGCCCGGCCGAGAGGGAACGCAACCTCCCGGGCCTTCTCCGGGGACAGGGGGCCGCGGAACGCGGGGCCGTCGGCGGTGACGGCGTCCACGTACTCCACGAAGACCCCGTCCGGCGTCGGGGCCGACACTTCCAGGACCAGACCCCGAAGGGTGCGGCCCGCCCCGTTGACCACGCGGCAGGCCACGATGGGCGGCCCGCCCCCCTGCGGGGCCCGGACCTGCCAGGTCACGTCCACGCCTTCCCGGGAGCACCGCCGCGGCTCCGTGCCGGTCACCGCGGCGGGCTCCGACGGGGAGGCCGGCACCGCGGAGGCCGTGAGGGGGTCGGGGGCCGTCTTCGCCAGGTTGTCCCGGATCGGCTTCACGATCCCCAGCCGTTCCGCCTGCTTGACGGCCGTGGGGCTGGTCAGGGCCAGGAAGAGCGCCACCCCCCCAACGGCGACGCCCGCCAGGAACGCCAGGAAGGCGAGCAGGCACCCCCCGCAGCCCCGGCGGGTTTCCACGGGCTCGTCGTAGCGGTCGTCATCGAATCCTTCCGTCATCTTCCCTATTATAATTGACATCCTCGCAAAAAGCCCGGATTCTGATCTCACAGAGGCACAGAGGCACGGGGAAGAATCATAAGAATTGTTGATTCTATTAAATACGATTTGCATTTCTCCGTGCCTCCGTGCCTCTGTGAGAGAAAAGGATTTTTTTGCGAACGCATCAAAATTGACGCGGTCGCGAAATGCTCCCCATGCTGGTCCGTGGTTCCGTTCGGGGTGCCCGCCCGAACCACCATTTTTTGCTATGCAGTGCGGAAGCCGTAGTATAATGGACTCGGACTGCGTCCACCGAGGCATCGATGAAAGGGAACCCGGAAGATCGACTGACCATTCTGAAGAACGCCCAGATCCTCACGATGAACGCCCGGCAGGAGACCTGGCAGGGCGACATCCTCATCGAGGAGGGGAAGATCACCGGCATCGGCAAGTACGACACCTCCCTGTCCAACGTGGTCCAACTCGACGGGCGGATCGTCTGCCCGGGGTTCGTCCAGACCCACGTTCACCTCTGCCGGACCATTTTCCGCGGCCTCCCCGCCTGGCGTCGACACGGCGCCGGCCTCCGGCGCACGCTGACCGCCCTCGAGGCGGCGCTGACGACCGAGACCGCCTACCTGGGCGCCATGATCGCCGGCATGGAACTCATCGCCTGCGGGACCACCTCCGTGATGACCATGGAACCCGCCCGGCACATGGACCCGGTGTTCGAGGCCATGCGCACCCTCGGTCTCCGGGCGGTGGTCGCCCGGAGCATGCCCGAGGACTCCCCCGGTCTCCCCTTCCCGCTCCGGGAGAAGCCGGCGGCGGCCATCAAGGATTGTCTCCGCCTGATCAAGCAGTGGGACGGCAAGGAGGACGGGCGGCTCCGTTTCGCAGTGGCTCCCCAGGCCATCCCCGCCGACGGCGACTCGGCCTTCCGGCTGGCGCTGGAACTCGCCCGGGACCAGAACGTGCCCATCGTCATGCACGGGGCCGAGTTCCCGGAAGACGTCCACCGATGCATGGAGAAGACCGGTCGCCGGACCATCGCCGCGCTCCTCTCCCAGGGCGTGCCCGGGAACCGGCTGTTCCTGGCCCACGGCGTGTGGGTGGACGACGAGGAGATGGCCCTGATGGCGAAGGAGGGTGTTCACGTCCTCCACTGCCCGACCTCCAACCTGAGCCTGGGGGCCGGGGTGGCCATGATCACCGAGATGGTCCGGGACGGCATCCGGGTGACCCTTGGTTCGGACGGCGTCCCCGGCAGCGAGAACCTCGACATCTTCGGGGAGATGCGGCTGGCTTACGCCCTCCAGTCACAGCGGAAGGGAACCGAGGCCCTCGAGCCCGCCGACATCCTCCGGATGGCCACCGCGGACGGGGCCCGCGCCCTGGGGATGGACGCCGTGACCGGGTCCCTGGAGATCGGCAAAAGGGCGGACCTGGTCATCTTGAAACCCAACGTGTTCCACGCGGGGTTCGCCGCCAACCCCGCCAACGCCCTGGTCCGGGCCTGCACGCCCGCCAACGTGGAAACCGTGATGATCAACGGAGACTTCGTCTTCCGAAACGGCCGTTTCTTCGGGATGAACAAGGAAGAGACCGTCGAAAAGGCCACCCGTGCCGTCCCGGAGCTTCTCCGCCTCGCGGAGCAGTACGGGGCCTCGAACCCCGGGCCGGTGTCATGAGGGTGGGCGGAGACTCCCACCGCTGCGCGACCTGCGGGAAACCCCTCCGGCCCGGTGACCGCCGCCCCTTCGAACCGTTCACCTACTGTTCCCTTCCCTGTTTCAGGACCTGGATCCACCTTTCCGGCACGGAGCGCGAACACCGGCTCGCCCGTCCCCCGGCCCCCCCGCCTTGCCGGTCCGCCGGAAATGCCGAAGGGCCCCGCATCCGACCCCGGACCCGGAAGGCCCTGGCGGCCTTGGCCGTGCTCACCGTGGCGGTCGCGGTCGGCCTGCTCTTCGCCCTGATCGGCCAGGCCCCGGCCCCGTCAACGGCGCCGGGGACGCCGCCCACGAACGCCGGTTTGCCGGAAACGCCGCCGGAGGCCGGTCGAACGCCCATTCGCCCCCCGGCCCCGGAACCGCACCCGGCCCCGTCGCCCGAAACGGTCCCGCCCGCACCCGAAGCGACCGCCCCGAAACCGCCCGGGAAAATCGCCCCGGACAACGGGGCCCCAGCCGGCGGCACCGGACTCGGGCACTCGCGCCGGGCCAGTGCCGGGGACCTTGCCGTGCGCCCGGAGCCGGAGGACCTCCCCGTGGCGTTTTCGGAGCAGGTCGTCGAGGCGGTCGAGAACGGGGCCCCCGAGGCCAACGGGATCCACGGCATGGTCCGCGGTCGCAGGGACATCTCCGAGATCAGCCTGACCTTCGACGGGAGCTGGGACAACCGGGGGGTCGACCCCATCCTGGCCGCGCTGGCATCCCGCCAAATCCGGGCGACCTTTTTCCTCTCGGGGCCCTTCCTCCGCGCCCACCCCGACACGGTGCGCCGGATCGTCCACGCCGGCCACGAGGTCGGGAACCACCTGTGGGAACACATCCACCTCACCACCTTCACCCGGAACCGGCGCCACGACCTGGTCCCCGGGATGACGCGGGCGCGTTTCCACCGCCTGCTGACGGAAAACGAGGCGATCTTCCACCGGATCACGGGCGTGAGGATGGCGAAACTCTGGCGCGCCCCCTACGGGGAGACAAACCCGACCCTCGAGGGCTGGGCCGGCGAGCTGGGCTACATCCACGTCTCCTGGACGAACGACCCCGGCCGGGGCCGCTCCATGGACACCCTGGACTGGGTCTCCGACCCCGCCTCCCGCCGCTACCTTTCGGCCAACCAGATCCGGGACCGCATCATCGGCTTCGACCTGGGCCGGCAGGGGGGGGCCAACGGCGCCATCATCCTGATGCACGTCGGGAGCCAGCGCCGGGGGGACTACCCCTGGGAGCAGCTCAACGAGGTCATCGACCGGATGCGCGCGAAAGGGTACAGCTTCGTTCCCGCCGGCCGGCTGGCCTCCGAGTTCCTGACGCGACGGCCGATCCCCGTTCCGGACCTCGCGAGTCCGTGACCGGGGCGGTCGAGGCAGCGCCCCATGAAAGAATGCAAGCGATGCGGGGCCTGTTTCCCGGACACCCACCTCGGGTGCCCCGACCATGGCGACACCCTCGAGCCGAGCCAGGAGGGCTCGCCCTGCATCGACGGGAAGTACCTCCTCCAGCAGCGGCTCGGGCACGGCGGAATGGGCGTCGTCTACCGGGCGAGACACCTCCACGTGGGGAAGGACTTCGCCGTCAAGCTCATCAGTCGCCGGGTCAACCCCGGCGACGACGAAACCTTCCGCCGGTTCCGCACCGAGGCCCTGGCCCTGGGCAAACTCGCCCACCCCGACATCGTGACCGTCACCGACTTCGGCATCGACCCCCGTTCCGGGGGCCTCCCCTACCTGGTCATGGAGTACCTGGAAGGTCAACCGCTGAACCGGCTGCCCCCCCCGACCCCCGAGGCGGCCATGGAGATCCTGGGGCACGTGGCGTCGGCCCTCGACTACGCCCATGCCCAGGGGATCCTCCACCGGGACCTCAAGCCCTCGAACATCTTCGTCAATCCCGACGGCAACGGGGAAAGCGTGCAGGTCAAGGTCCTCGACTTCGGGCTGGCCAAGATCCTGTCCCCGGATTCCGAACCCCGTCAGGACGCGTCGTCGCCGGGCACCGGTGGAGCCCCGCCCCGCGGCGGGGACATCCACGACCTCGACACTCACCCCGCAGGAGCCTTCAGCCTGCCCGACAGCCTCTTTGCCCGGCCGGGTTTCCCCGACGGCGACACCACCCGGTCCGACTCCTGCATCGGCACACCCGGCTACATGGCGCCCGAGTCGGTCAGCGGCCTGCACTCGGTTTCCTCGGACATCTACTCCTTCGGGGTCATCGCCTACGAACTCTTCACGGGCCAACCCCCGTTCGCCGGAAACGTCCTCGAGGTGATCACCCGGAAGATCATGGGCGACCCCCTGTCCCCCTCGACGGTCTCCGCCGTTCCCCCGGAGATGGACGCCCCCCTGCTCCATGCGCTCCAGAAGAGCCCCGCGGAACGCCCCCCCACGGCGACCGCCGCCGTCGAGGCCCTCCGCGCGTCGTTCCGGGCCGCTCAGCAGAGGCTCTGGAAAGCCCGGGCCTACCCGCGCCGCGCGCTCGCAGCCCTGATCGTGGCCCTCGTGGGGGCGTGGGGCTGGCTCCACCTCGTCGAGACCCCCTTCTGCCGCAAACTGGAGAACCCCCTGGTGGACCTCCGTTTCAGCCTGGCGTCCCCCCGCTCCCCGGCCGTTCCCGTCCAGCTCGTCCTCTTCGACGACGCCACCCTCGAGGCGGACCCCACACCCCTCCCGGAAAAAGGCGAGGAGGCCGGCAAGGTCATGACCGCGATCCTGGACGCCGGGGCCCGGGGAATCGCCGTGGACATCCTCCTTCCCGACCAGTGGGGAAGGACGGCATTCACGGACCTGGTCTTCCGCTACCCCGACCGGGTGGTGCTGGCGTCCTTCTCCCAGGGCGACCGGGTGATCGGGCCCGAGGTGTTCCGGAACGACCCCCTGGTCTGCGCCGCCCTGAACGACCGCTACCCGGGGTGGGAGGACCGGATCTTCGCCTTCGTGAACATCGAACCCGACAGTGACGGGGTCTTTCGCCGCATGACGCCCCGTTTCATCGACCGCCGCGGCGTCCGCAGGCCGTCCCTCGCCTGCCGGATGGCCCAGTTCGCGGGGAAACGGCCGGAGGCCGACGCCCCCTGCCTGATCGACTTCACCATCGATCAGCGGATGATCCCGACGCTGTCGTGGAAGGACGTCGCCCGGGAGGTCAGGGAGAACCCCGGGCGTTTCCGGGACCGGGTTGTCCTGGTGGGGGCCGACTTCACCGGGTCCAGCGACCGGATCTTCCGGGTGCCCCCCGGCGGCGGCGGCGCAGGGGAGACGACAGGGGTCGTCCTGCAGGCCCTCCAGATGGAAACCCTGGCTTCCGGCACCGCCCCGCGGCCGCTCAGGGGCTTCGGCGCCACGGCGCTCGCCGGGTTTTTCTGCCTTCTCTCCGCCCTGGCGGTCCTGATGCCGGCCCGGAAGTCTTCGATCTTGTCCCTTCTTCTTCTCGTTGTTATAATGGTGGGTGTCGTTGCCGTCACCCTTTTCCGCCTCGACCTGGGGTTGCTCGGAGTGGCGGCGACGTGGGTCGGTGTGCTGGCGTCCGCAGCGGCTGCCCTGGTTTACCGGGTCTTTTTTCCGTCCGCCCTGCCTGCCGGCCGGTCGGTCATCCCCCTGGCCTTATGCGTTCCCGGCACGGCCTCGCGAGCCGCCGACGCCGGTACGGAGACGGTCATCAAGGAGGTCTGAAATGAGGAAACGGTTGGTATCGATCGCCTTCGCGCTGGTCGCCGTCTCCGTGCCCGCCCTGGCAAAGGGCGGCCCCACCGGGCCCACGGCCATGATCACTTTCCTCCAGGGCGCCGCCACCCTTGAACGGTCCGGGGAACAACCGGCGGAGGCCGCCATCTTCTCCCGCTTGACCGAGGGAGACGCCCTCCAGCTGCCGGCCGGGGCCCGGGCCGTCGTCGTCTTCATCGACGGGAACCGCTGCGAACTGACCGGCCCCTGCCGGGTCGTCGCCCTCAAGAGCGGCTTCTCGGGCGACAAGGCCCAGGTGAAGCCCCTCGCCCCCGTCGCGGTCCGAGCCGCCGTGGCCCCCATCGCCACGGAGGCGGGGCGCCACCACGCCGCCACCCGGATCCGGGGCGCGCGGGTCGAGGAGTTTGCCATCCAGGACCTCCGCCCCGCCGGCGGAGACTGCATCCCCGCCGACAACGCGATCCTCAGTTTTCGCCCCGTGACCGGCGTCGAGAAGTACCGGGTCGAGATCGAGGACGAGATGGGGCAGACCATCCTGGACACGGAGGTGCACTCCGCCGAGGTCCAGGTCTCCCCGGGAATCCTCCAGCCGGGCGGCAGTTACTTCTGGAAAGTCCGCACCCTGGGCCAGATGGTCCCCCCCAAACGCGGGGACGCGGTCTTCATCACCCTGGACGCCGACAAGGCCGCCGGGCGGACCGCACTGAAGAAAATGGCGGAGGCGGCCATGGACCCCTCCCTGTGGCTCCTGCTGGCGGAGTTCGACGTCTCGGCCGGGATGGCGCGAGAGGCCTGCCGCAGCATCGCCGTCGCCCTTTCCCTCGCCCCCGGGAACCCGTCCGTCCAGGCCGTGGCGGACAAGGCGGGGTGCAAGTAAAGGCTGTAGGGGTTTAGGGGTTTAGGGGTTTAGGGGTTTAGGGGTAGGGCGAGGCAATGTGGAGATTCACCCTTGATGGATTCGCAAAGACCGAATATCCGAACGGGAAAGTGTTTTCAGGGCCTTTGTTTGAGCCATCGCCAGGAGGGCGATGGCACTTTTCGCGGGGATGCCGCCCCTGGGCCTTGATCCACCCGACGCTGACGGCGCCGGCGGCAATCCGGGCACCGCGTTCCCTGTAACCTAAACACCTTCAGTCTAAAAGGCTAATTACCTGTTATGTCCATCTATCTCGACAACGCCGCCACCACGCGCCCGGACCCCCGGGTGGTCGAGGCCATGCTGCCCTACCTCTCCGAGCGTTTCGGGAACCCCTCCTCCCTGCACGGCCTCGGCCAGCAGGCCCGGGCCGCCGTGGAGCAGGCACGGCGCCACGTCGCCACCCTGATCGGCGCCGAAGCGGGAACGATCTTCTTCACCGGCAGCGGCACGGAAGCCGACAACCTGGCCATCCTGGGCGCCGCCGCCGTCGCGGGCGAACGGCGCCACGTCGTCACCACGCGCCTCGAGCACCCGGCTGTCCGCAAGACCCTGGCGCACCTGGAGTCCAGGGGGTTCGAGGTCACCGCCCTCGCCCCGGGGCCCGACGGGGTCGTGCCCGTCGACGGCTTCGCGGCCGCCCTGAGGGAGGACACCGTCCTCGCCTGCGTCATGCATGTCAACAACGAGATCGGGACCCTCCAGCCCGTGGGGCCCATGGCGGAAGCCGCCCGGCGGCGGGGGGCCCTCTTCCTCACCGATGCCGTCCAGAGCGTGGGGAAGGTCCCCGTGGACGTGGCCGCCCTCGGCGTCGACTTCCTGGCGCTCTCGGCCCACAAGTTTCACGGGCCCAAGGGGGTCGGCGCCCTGTACATCCGCCCGGGCAGCACCCTCCAGCCCGCCCTCTTCGGCGGCGAGCAGGAGAAGGGGTACCGCCCCGGGACCGAGAACGTGCCCGGCATCGTCGGCCTCGGCGAAGCCTGCCGTCTGGCCGCGGAGTCGCTGCCCGCCTTCGGGGGGACCATCGGCGGTATCCGCGACGCCTTCGAGGCGGCGTTGACCCGGCAGTGCCCCTGGGCCGTCGTCAACGTTCAGGGGGCGCCCCGGTCGCCCCACGTCAGCAGCGTCGCGTTCCCGGGCGTGCACGGGGACGCCCTGGTCATCGCCCTCGACATCGAGGGCGTGGCGGCTTCCGCCGGTTCGGCCTGCCACTCGGGTTCCGTCGCCCCCTCGGCCGTGCTGGACGCCATGGGGTACCCCCCCGAGATCCTGCACGGGACGGTCCGGTTTTCCTTTTCCCGCTTCAACACCCATGAAGAAGCCGCCCGGGCCGCGGAGGTCGTCGCACGAACCGCGGCGTGCATGCGGGACTCCCTGGGCTGAGGACCGGGCCGCGCGGCCCCCCACGACCCGGGGCGGCCTCGGGAGCTTTTTCGCAGCCGTTTGGAAGCCGGGCGGAGTGGCGACGGTCAGGGTGACGGGGGGGGGGGGAGAAGGCGGGGGCGATTGGGATTGCGATTGCAGCGATTGGGATACCGGTTGCGGTAGGGGTCCCGATACCGATCCCGATACCGATAGACTTGGTTCACGATAAACAGGGAGGGAAAAACAATGGAATCCAAGAACGATGACGGCGGCGGGCAGGTCCTGCTGATCACCACCGACGCCCTGGGAAGCGGCAACGAGGAACTCGGACGGGTCCTGATGGTCAATTGCCTCCGAACCCTGGCCGCCGCGGAGCGTCTCCCCGCCGTGGTGCTGCTCATGAACGCCGGGGTGAAGCTGGCCCTGGAGGGTTCTCCCGTCCTCGACGCCCTCCGCGGGATGGAAGAGCGGGGCGCCGAGATCCGGGCCTGCACGACGTGCCTCAAGTTCTTCAATGTCCTGGAGAAACTGGCCGTCGGGACCGCCAGCGGGATGGGGGAGGCGGTGGAAACCCTCACCCGTGCCGCCCGGACGATGACGCTGTAGGCCGGGGAGACCCGTTTGCGCACGGTCCGCTTCATTTACAACGTCCTTCTTTACCTGACCTTTCCCCTGCTCTTCCCCTGGTTCCTCTACCGGCGGGTGGTGCGGGGGAAGCCGTTCCCCGACGTGGCCGCACGCCTCGGCCGGAAACTGCCCGAGCCGCCCCCCGAGGGGGTCGAGTCGGTCTGGATCCACGCCGTCAGCGTCGGGGAGGCCCTAATGGTGGGCCCCCTCATCGCCCGGATCGAGGCGGACCCGGCTCGTCGCGTCATCTACCTCTCCACCACCACGGCCACGGGCCGTGAAGCCGCGCGGAAGGCCTACGGCGACCGGGTGCGCCTCCTCGCCTGCCCCTTCGACCTCCCCGGGGCCGTCCGCCGCGTGCTGGACCGGCTGCGCCCCTCCCGGCTCGTGATCGCCGAGACCGAACTCTGGCCCAACCTTATCACCCTCGCCGCCCGCCGGGGCGTCCCCGTGGCCGTCGTCAACGGGCGCATTTCCGACCGCGCTTATCCGCGCTACCGGCGCGTCCGGCCCTTCATGGCCCCGTTCCTCCGGCAGCTGGACGCGATCCTGGCCCAGTCCCCCCGGGACGCCGAGCGCTTCGTCGCCCTCGGCGCGCGCCCCGAAACCGTCCGGGTCAGCGGCAACCTCAAGTTCGACGCCCTGAAGGCCGTGGTGCCCGACGACGCCCTCGCGGCCCGGGTGCGCGACGCGTTCGGGGAGCCTGACCCCCGGGTGATGCTGTGCGGCAGCACCACGGAAGGCGAGGAAGCCCTCCTCCTGGGGCCTTTTCGCCGCCTGGCCGACGACTTCCCGCGCCTGCGGTGGGTGGTGGCCCCCCGGCACCCCGAACGCTTCGAGGCCGTGGCCCGGCTCTTCGCGGACGCCGGGTTCCCCACGGCCCGGCGCTCCCGGCTCCCCGACGCCGCCGTCCCGTCCGCCCGGGTGGTCGTTCTCGACACCATCGGGGAACTCTCCCGCCTCTACTTCACCGCTGACCTGGTCTTCGTCGGCGGCAGCCTGGCGCCGAGAGGCGGGCACAACATCCTCGAGCCCGCCGCCGCCGGGAAACCCGTTCTGGTGGGACCGTCCATGGAGAACTTCCGGGAGATCCTGGACGCCTTCCGCGAAGAGGACGCCGTGGTCGTCGTCCCCGACGCCCCCGCGCTGGAAGCGGCCCTGCGCCGGCTGCTGGCGGACCCCGCCGCCGGCGCCGCCCTCGGCCGACGGGCTGAATCCGTCACCCGTTCCCGGCAGGGGGCGGCGGAGCGCTGCCACGCGGCCCTCTTCGGCCCTTCGAACCGCATCTGAAGCCGGACGGCCCGGTGATGGGCCTTGCAATGACCCGGCTTTTTCGTTACCCTGAGAACTTGGTCCGGCTCGGACCGGAAGGGAGTAAAACATGAAAGTCAAGTACTGGTTGATCGGCGCCGGCGTCCTGGTGGTACTCCTCCTGGTCCTGACGGGCCTCTTGTCGGGGTTCATCACCGACTTGTGGTGGTTCGGGGAACTCGGCTACGAGAGCGTGTTCTGGACCAGCTACAAGGCCCAGTACTTCCTCTGGTTCGCGGGTTTTTTGTTCACCCTGGCTTTTTTCTTCTTCAACGTGCGCCACCTCGCCCGCCTGCCCGGCAAGCGCTTCGACGACCCCCGCATCCAGGAGGTCGTGGACACCGTGGACCGCTTCATCCCGCTGGCCGCCAAGGTGGTCGCCGTGATCCTGGGCATTTTCATGGCCGGAGGGCTGGGGTCGACCTGGAAGGAGGCCCTGGTCTATCTGAACGCGGAAGCCTTCGGCCTGAAGGACCCCGTCTTCGGCCACGACCTGGGGTTTTACCTGTTCTCGCTCCCCTTCATCCAGGCGGTCCGCCAGTGGTTGATGACGCTGACGGCCTTCACCCTGGTCGGGGTGCTCGCCCTGGGCTTCCTGAAGCAGAAGATCCGCTTCGACGGCGGCCCGCCGGAGTTCGAGGCCGGGATCCGCCGCCACGCCGGGGTGCTCGGCGCCGTCTTCCTCGGCCTGATGGCCTGGGGGTACTGGCTCGGACGCTACGACATCCTCAATTCCACCCGTTCCGGGAGCTTCTACGGCGCCGGGTACACCGACGTCCACGCCCAGCTCCCCATGACCACGGCCCTGGCGCTGATCACGGCCCTGGCCGCCGTGGGCGCCGTCGCCCTCGGTTTCGACCTGATCCGGAAGAAGGGGGTGATCGTGCTGGGGGGGCTCTTCCTCCTGGCCCACCTCGTTTCGGTCATCTACCCGTCGATCATCCAGAAGTTCGTGGTCGACCCCATGGAGCAGAGCAAGGAAACGAACTACATCCGGCACAACCTGGAGTTCACCCGGCGGGCCTACGACCTCGACAAGATCGAGGAGAAGGCCTTCGTCCCCAAGGGAGACCTCACCGCCGAGGACGTCCGGATCGACACGCCCACCATGAAGAACGTCATGCTCTGGGACTACCGGCCCCTGGCCAGCACCCTGGACCAGCTCCAGGTGATCCGTCTCTACTACAATTTCCCGGACGTGGACATCGACCGCTACCGGCTCCCGAGCGGCGACTACCGCCAGGTGATGCTCGCGGCCCGCGAACTCGACCAGGGGAAGCTCCCCGGCAACGCCGCCACCTGGGTGAACCTCAAGTTCGTCTACACCCACGGCTACGGGGTCACCATGAGCCCGGTGAACGTCGTGACGAAGGAAGGCCTTCCCGAGTTCTTCCTCAAGGACATCCCCCCCGTCTCCACCGCGGGCCTGAAGGTGGACCGCCCCGAGATCTACTTCGGCGAGAAGACGGACAACGCGGTGATCGTGCGCGGCGCCAACATCCAGGAATTCGACTACCCCGTGGGGGACAGCAACCAGTTCACCACCTACCGGGAAAACGCCGGCGTCTCCATCGGGTCCTTCTTCCGCCGCCTCATCTTCGCCATCGACCAGGCGGACATCAACATCCTTTTCTCGGGCTACATCGCGCCCGGCAGCCGGATCCTGTACCACCGCAACATCAAGGAACGGGTCCGCCGGATCGCCCCCTTCCTCCAGTACGACGACGACCCCTACCTCGTCGCCGAGGACGGCCGGCTCTACTGGATCTGCGACGCCTACACCACCTGCGAGGGCTACCCCTACGCGAAGCCCTTCGCGGGCCGGGTGAACTACATCCGCAACTCGGTCAAGGTGGTCATCGACGCCTACAACGGGAAGACGGACTTCTACCTGATCAACGAGGCGAACGACCCCGTCGTCCGTCTCTACGCCCGCATCTACCCGGCGCTCTTCAAACCCCTGGCCAAAATGCCCGAAACCCTCCGGCGGCACCTGCGGTACCCCCAGGACCTCTTCGACATCCAGGCCGCCATCCTGGAGGCCTACCACATGGAGGACCCCAACGTCTTCTACAACAAGGAGGACCTCTGGAACATCGCCAACGAGAAGGCGACGGACAAGGTCACCCGCATGGAGAGCTACCACGCCATGATCCGGCTCCCCGACGCGGAGCGCGAGGAGTTCATCCTCATGGTGCCCTACACCCCCAACAAGCGCGACAACATGATCGCCTGGCTCTGCGCGCGCTCCGACGGGGAGCACTACGGGAAGATGCGGGTCTACAAGTTCCCCAAGCAGGCCCTCACCTACGGGCCGATGCAGGTCTCGGCCCGCATCGACCAGGACCCGGTGATCTCGCAGCAGCTGACCCTGTGGAACCAGCAGGGGTCCAGCGTGAGCCGCGGGAACCTCCTGGTCATCCCGGTCCGGGACGACGTGGTCTACATCCAGCCCATCTACCTCCAGGCCACCAGCGGCAAGCTCCCGGAACTCAAGCGGGTCATCGTCACCTACGGCAACCGGGTGTCCATGGAAACCACCCTGGAGGAGGCGCTGAACAAGGTGTTCGGCGGGGCGGCGCCGGCTGCCGCGGCGAGCGCCCCCCCCGCGGGGCCGGCCGGGACCCCTGCCGCAACCCCGCCGCCGTCCGCGCCGCCGACAGGCCCCGCGGCGGAGGTCGCCGCCCTCGCCCGGGCCGCCCGCGAGCGCTACGACCGCGCCCAGGACTTCCTCCGCCAGGGGAACTGGGCCAGGTACGGCGAGGAGATGGACGGTCTCCGGAAACAGCTGGAGGAGTTGGTCGAGGCCGCCGGCGGGAAGGGGTCGAAATGACGACTCCCGGCCGGGAAAAGGGCGGGCGCCGATCACGCCCCCCGCGGGGGAAGCCGTGAGCCGATGCCCCCTGGAGGAACTCCGCGAACGGATCGACCGGGTCAACGCCGACCTGCTGACCCTGTTGCAGGAGCGCGCCCGGCTGGTGCTGGAGATCGACCGGGTCAAGTCCGGTCAGGGCCTCGACGGCTACGACCCCGGCCGGGAGGAGGAGATGCTTCGCACCCTCCTGGCCGCCGGCTGCGCCCCCTTCGACCCGGCGGGGATCCGGGAGATCTTCTCCGCCATCTTCCGCGCCTCCCTCGACCTGATGGAGACGAACCGCCGGCAGGCGATGCAGGTCTACCGGCCCAACCTCCTCCCGTCGGGCGGGATCCGGGTGGGGCCCGCCGTGTTCGGCGCCGGGGCCCCCGTGCTCATCGCCGGGCCCTGCTCGGTGGAGTCCGAAGCGCAGATGGAGGAGATCGCCGTCTTCCTCAAGCGCTTCCCCGCGGTGCGGATGCTCCGGGGGGGCGCCTTCAAGCCCCGCACCAGCCCCTACTCCTTCCAGGGGCTCCGCGAGGAAGGCCTGAAGATCCTGCGCGCCGTGGCCGACCGGCACGGCTTCGCCACCGTCACCGAGGTGCTGGACACCGCCACTCTCGACCTGGTGGCCGCCCACGCCGACATGCTCCAGGTCGGGGCCCGGAACATGTACAACACCGAGCTGCTCAAGGCCATCGGCAGGATCGGCAAACCCGTTCTCCTCAAGCGCGGCTTCATGGCCACGCTGGACGAACTGCTCCTCTCCGCGGAGTACATCCTGGCGGGGGGCAACAGCGCCGTCGTCCTCTGTGAGCGGGGCATCCGGACCTTCGAGCGGCTGACCCGCAACACCCTGGACCTCGGGGCCGTCCCGCTGCTCAAGCAGGAAACCGCCCTGCCGGTCATCGTCGACCTCAGCCACGCCCTCGGACGGACCGACATCCTCCCACCCTGCGGGAAGGCGGCGCTGGCCGCGGGGGCCGACGGCCTGATGGTGGAGGTCCACCCCACCCCCGCCCAGGCCCTCTCCGACGGCTTCCAGCAACTCGACTTCAGCGGCTTCACGGCCTTGGTGTCCGCCCTCGGCCTGTAGGCCGGCAGAACTTCCAGGGTCTCCTGATCCGGTTCCTGGAGAACCACGCGGGGAAACCGGATCCCTGACCCCGACCCTCAAGGACAACCCGCAAAGGAGATACCCATGATTCGGAAACCGATTCGACTGATTTCTCATCGATTGGCCTGGACGATCGTGACGGCTGTTCTGTCCATCGGCACGGTGCCGGCAGGCTCGACCCGGGTCCTGAAAAGCTGGAAGAGCCCGCTGGCGGGCCAGGTGCAGCTGGCCGGCAAAAAGGTGGCGGTCTTCGTGGTCAGCGCCGACGAATCCATGCGGCAGGGGCCGGAGGAGACCCTGGCGACCGAGTTGCGCAGCCGCGGGGTGGACGGGGTCGCCGGATACACCGTCCTTCCCGTCGAGCTGACCCGGAACACGGAGAACGCCAAGGCGTTTCTGAAAAGGGTCGGGATCACCTACGCCATCATGGTCCGGCTGGCGGGAAAGGAGGAGGAGATCAACTACGTCCCGGGGACCACCTGGTACGCACGTCCCTATTACCCCTCCTTCTGGGGCTACTGGAACTACAGTTGGGCGGTGGTCGGCACCCCCGGATACGTCTACTCCCAGACCGTCGTGTCGCTGGAGACCCTCGTCTATTCCATCGAGGAGGACAAGCTTCTCTGGGCCGGCGCCAGCCGGACCACCGACCAGGGGGACATCCGGAAAGAGGTGAAGAAGCTGGTGGCTGCCGTGGGCAAGCAGATTCGAAAGGATGGGCTGCTACCGGAATAAGGCCATCAACATTACACACCCCAACCCGGATGAACCGGAAAAAGAACCACGAACCACACGAACGGGTCGTCTCGACCTCAGGCAAGTCGCCGCGGGGAAAGATGGAACGCTGACTGGCCGATGATACGTTTTCCGCTCCACGGTGTGGGTCAACCGTCGATCCCATCCTGCCCATCACGAAACGATTGCCCGCAGGGCTTTCGTACCCCTTGGCCGCGTCCTTGGCTATCCGGTTTTCTTTGCGATCTTTGCGCCTTTGCGAGATCAAGATCCGGATAGGCTCTCGCCAAGGCGCCACGCTCGCAAAGACAGACCGCCTTGGCCGCAAATACCCCTCCCGGCCGCCGTCTCGAGAGATCGCCGACAACCTGTCCGGAGGGTTTGTTCTTGCTTTGTGGCAACAGTCGGACCCAGGCTGTTTCCGACCCTCCGGGCCGAAGACCTTGGCACCGCCAAGGAAGAAACCCCGCAAACCGGCTGCTGTTCATCTGCACGATTGCCGGATGAGGCCTTTTTGCGGGGTCGTCAGGATTGATTTTTTTTCTGAACTTTATTATAAGATGAATCGGATTGACAATGAAACGCTTGGGTTGCGCTTGATCCGGAGAAGGCGAGGCGATGAACAGGGGTCGTAATCAGAGCAAGCAGTTTGCCCTTGAAGCAGCAGAACCTCGATCCGTGATTACCCTGGAGGGCCTGGAGGAGCGGCAGCGGTTCATGCAACTGCTGTCCGAAATCTCCTCCTGTTTCATCAACCTCCCCGCCGACCGGATCGACGGCAAAGTCGAAGACGTCCAGCGCCGCATCTGCGAAATCCTCCACCTCGACCGTTCCACGCTCTGGCAAGCCCTCGAGGGAGAGCCGGGGATCATGCTGGTCAAGATGAACCGCCTTCCGGAAAGCCCGCAGGACCCCGAGCGGATCGACGTGGGCGACCGCTTCCCGTGGACGCTGGGGAAGGTCCTCGGCGGGGAGACGCTCGTCGTCGAGGACCTGGCCGACCTCCCGCCGGAGGCGGGCCGCGACCGGGACAGTTTTCGCGCCATCGACGCCCGGTCCATCGTGGTCGTGCCGCTGTCCGTCGGCGAAGGGCCCGTGACGGGCATGCTGTCCTTCTCGCTCATCCGCGGGCAACGGCGCTGGACGGAAACGGCCGTGAAGAGCTTCGAGATCATCGCGCGGATGTTCGCCAACGCCTTCGCCCGCAGTCGGGCCGAAAAGGTCCTGGGAGACCGTCTGCGTTTCGAACTCCTGGTGTCGGACCTTTCCGCCCGTTTCCTGGCCGTCCCTTTCGATCAGGTCGACAGCGAAATCAACCAGGCCCTGGGGGAAATCCTCGCGTTTTTCCAGGTCGACCGGTGCGGCCTGATTGATATCCGGCAAGACATGGCCAGGGCCAGGGTCACGCATGCCGCCTACGGAGAGAGCATCGAGCCGGTTTCGGGGGAGATCGACCTGGCCGACCTGTTCCCGTGGAGCTACGGTCAACTGATCCAGGGCCGGCCCATCAACGTCCGCCGCCTGGAGGACTACCCCGCGGATGCCCTGAGGGACCGGCAGTCTCACGCGGCCATCGGGAACCAATCCGTGCTCAACATCCCTGTGGCGGTCGGCGGCAGGGTTTCCCGGACCATCGTCATCATCCACACCCGCCGGCAACAGGTTTGGCCGGAAGCGTACATCCCCCGGCTGCGCCTGCTGGGGGAGGTCTTCGCCAATGCCCTGGTACGTCGGGAGAACCAACTGGAACTGGAGGGGCAGCTCCGGTTCGAGCGGCTCCTGGCCGAGACCTCGGCGCATTTCGTCGATTTGCCGGCGGACCAGGTGGACGGCGAGATCGTCGAGGCGCAGCGCCGGGTCTGCGAGTGCCTGGGACTGGACCTTTCGGCGCTCTGGCAGTGGAAGGCGGAAACGCCGGGCATCGGAACGATGACGCACCTCTATCGCCCCCTCGGCGGCCCGCCGCCTCCCGACCCCATGAATACCCACGAGTATTTCCCCTGGTGCCAGCAACAAGTGGAGGCCGGCCGGACCGTCGTCGTCCCCTCCCTTGAGGCGCTCCCGCCCGAGGCGGCCCGGGACCGGGAGGTCTGGCGACACTTCGGCATCAAGACCTCGTTGACGTTCCCGCTGTCGGCCGGGGGAGGCCCGATCATCGGGGCCTTGTCCTTCAACACCATGCGGGAGGAGCGCACCTGGCCGGAGCTTGTCGTCCAACGGCTTCAACTGGTCGCCCAGATGTTCACCCAGGCCCTCGTGCGCAAGAAGGCCGAAACGGCGCTGCGCGAGAGCGAGGCGCGCCTGAGCCTGGCGACGGAGGCCGTGGGGGCCGGCCTGTGGATCCTGGAGGTCGACTCCCAAAAGGTCTGGGTTTCGCCCCAGAGCCGGGAGTTGTTTCAATTCGCCCCGGACGAGGAGGTCCGCTACGCGAGTTACTTCCGGGTGATCCACCCCGAGGACCGGGAGCGGGTCGATCGGGAGGTGCAGCAGGCCCTGCAGTCCGGGGAGCGGCTCCGGTGCGATTACCGCATCCTGCTGCCCGACGGGACCCTCCGCTGGATCGCCGCCCACGGGCAGCGATACCTGAAAGCGGCCGGAGAGCCGGTGCGCCTGATGGGTTTGTCGCTCGACATCACGAAACAAAAGGAAGTCGAGTTGCAGATCAAGGCGCAACTCGACGAGATCGGCGCCCTCCAGCAGCGGCTCGAACGAGAGAACGTCTACCTGAAGGAGGAGATCAGGCTCCTGGGCGAGCACGCGGAGATCGTGGGGCAAAGCGCCGCCATCCGGAAGGTCCTGAGCAAGGTGGAGCAGGTGGCCCGGACCGGCTCCACGGTCCTCCTCCTGGGCGAGACCGGGACCGGGAAGGAACTGGCGGCCCGGGCCATCCACGGCCTGAGTTCCCGGAAAGACCGTCCGCTGGTGACGGTCAACTGCGCCGCCCTGCCGCCCACGCTGATGGAATGCGAACTGTTCGGCCGGGAAAAGGGGGCCTACACGGGCGCCCTGACGCGGATGGTCGGTCGTTTCGAGCTGGCGGACGGCTCCACGCTCTTCCTCGACGAGATCGGTGAAATCCCCCTCGAACTCCAGAGCAAGCTGCTCCGGGTCCTGGAGGAAGGCAGCTTCGAGCGGTTGGGCTCGACCAAGCCGGTGCGCGTCGACGTGCGCATCATCGCCGCCACCAACCGGGACCTGGAACAGGACGTGAAGGACGGAAAATTCCGGCGGGACCTTTACTACCGGCTGAACGTGTTCCCCATCGTGATCCCCCCCCTCCGTGAGCGCCCCGAGGACATTCCGTCCCTGGTCCGCTCGATCGTCAAGGAATTCCAGAAGCGGATGGGGAAGGAGATCGAGAGCATCCCCCGGAAGACCCTGCAGGACCTGCAGGCCTATCCCTGGCCGGGCAACGTCCGGGAGCTGAGAAACCTGATCGAACACGCCATGATCCTGAGCAACGGGAAGGTCCTGGAGGTTCACCTGCCCCGGAGCGCCTCCCCGGAAGCCGAGGCCCCCGGCAACCTCCAGGAGATGGAACGAACACACGTGGCAGCCGTGCTGGAGAAGACCGGCTGGCGCATCGCCGGGCCCGGCGGCGCCGCCGAGGCCCTCGGGCTCAAACGGACCACCCTCCTCTCGAAAATGAAAAAACTGGGGATCCGGCGATCCAACAAGCCAATGTCGAAATAACGTCTTCTGTCTATATTTCGACACATCACCCTGCCCCTCCCGGTTTTGACTGTCCCGCCATTTCCAGGCATAACCCATTACCCAACGGCAGTTGACAGGCCATGGGCGCTTCGGCTTCCCTCTGGCATGCGTTTCGCAATCACCTGGCGTGATGCGGGGAGAAACCATCCAGAAAGATCGAACGTGCCGCGGGACACACGGGCGCGGCCCGGAGCGCCGCGCTGCGTCCGCGTACCATCGCCCTCCGGGCGATGGACGATCGTGCCGCGGGAAAAACGTGCGCGGCCCGGAGTGTCGCGCTGCGCCCGAAGCGACTTGTTTTTGATCGAAAAAAGGCCTTTATGCCACCCCGAACTTCAAGATCACCCGTGAACCGACCGCCGCACACGAACTGGAGAAGCCCATGATTCTAGCGAGCATCCGGATGACCATCCCCCCCGAAAAGAACGGCGAAGTCATGAAAATCCTCGGGTGGGTCGTGGAGCTGTGCCGGGACGACCCGAATTGTCTCAAATGCAACCTGCTGGGGGACCTGCGGGAAAGGAACGTCCTGGTGCTCGAACAGGTCTGGAGGGCCCAGGAGAGCCTGGACCTTCACCTCCGCTCGGAAGAGTACCGCAACCTGCTCATGATTTTGGAGTTGTCCCTCGAAAAGCCCGAGATCCGGTTCGACACCATCTCGGATTCGACGGGGATCGAAACCATCGAAAGGGCAAGAAGCGCCGGGAAGTCGAATGAAAGTTGACGCCATCGTAAAAGACCTTTTCTCTCGCAGAGGCACGGAGGCACGGAGAAATGCAAATCGTATTTAACAGAATCAACAATCCTTATGATTCTTCTCCGTGCCTCTGTGCCTCCGTGAGATCCGAATCCGGGCTTTTCGGCCGTGTCAAACAAGGAGAATAAATCAAATGAAATCCAAGGCGATCATCTTTTCACGAGCATGGCGGATCAGCCTCGTCGCGGCGATCCTGGGTGCGTTTATCGGGCTGGTGGCGGCCCAGGGGGCGGACCCGGCGGCCATGGCCGGCCAGTACGCGGCCAAGGCGCGGGAGAACGCCGCCCTGACGCGGCAGTTCACCTGGCAGATGCGGGTGGAGATCACCCTCAAGGGTGAAACCAAGCCGGCCCTGCTCTTCCAGATGCGCTACGACCTCGACGGAAAGCTGCAGAAAACCCTTTTGACCGCACCCTCCCAGAAGAAACCCTCCAACGACGCGAAGGAGTGGGCTGAAAAACTGGTCGACCTGGTACAGGATTACCTGGCGCCCAGTCCGGGCAAGATGATGGACTTCTACATCGGCGCCGCCTACGCGAAAAGCCCCGACGGCCGGATCCAGGCCTCGGGGAGCGCCTTCATCCAACCGAGCGACAAGGTCACCTTCTGGGTCGACGCGGAGACGAAGGCCCCGGTCCGCTACGAGTTCCAGACCGTTCTGGACGGGGATGCCGTCAGCGGGAAAGTGGATTTCGGGCAGGCGCCGAACGGGCCGCAATACGCCGCCCGGCTGGTGATCGACGTGCCGGCGAAAAAGGTGTCGGCCAAGATCGAGAACTTCAAGTACGAGAGGCAGTGACCGGGAGGAGGGGAACGCATGAATGCGACCCGGATCCGGGGCCTGGATCGGGAAGCGCCGTCAAAAACCGTTGCGTCCCCCTCTTCCTACTTTTCAGGAGGTAATGAGATGAAATCAACGACGACCTTCTTCTTACGAGCAATGCGGACCAACCTCGTCGCGGCGATCCTGGGCGCGTCCATCGGGCTGGTAGCGGCCCAGTCGCCGGACCCGGCGGCCATGGCCGGCCAGTACGCCGCCAACGCCAAGCAGAATGCGACCGTCATGCGTCAGTATTCCTGGCAGATGCGGGTGGAGGTCACCCTCAAGGGCGAGCCCAAGCCGGCCCAGCTCTACCAGATGCGCTTCGACGCGGACGGCAAGCCCCAGAAGACCCTGCTCAGCGCGCCGCAGGAGGAACCGAAAGGCCGGGGCCTCCGCGGCCGGATCAAGGCGAACAAGATCGAGGACTTCAAGGAGTGGGCCGCGAAGCTGGCCGAATTGGTGAAGAACTACATGGCGCCCTCCCCGGGCACCATGCTGGACTTCTACGCCAAGGCCGCCCTGAGCCCCTCCCCGGACGGCACCGTCCAGGTTTCGGCCGGCGGCTTCATCAACCCGGGAGACCGGGCCGTCTACTGGCTCGACAAGGAAACCAAGGTCCCGCGCCGCTTCGTCTTCGAGACGAAGCTCGAGGGCGACGCCGTCAAGGCCACCGCGGAATTCGGCCAGGTGCAGGGCGGGCCCCAGTACGTGGCCCGGCTCACCATCGACGTCCCGGCGAAGAAGGTCTCGGCGAAGATCGAGAACTACAACTACCAGCGGCAGTGACCGCGGGAGGACCCATGAAAACAAAAACCGTGATGATTGTCTGCCTGGCGTTTGCCGCCGGCCTGACCGCCCTGGCCCAGGGATCGCGGGACACCGGGTGGCCCCGGATCCGGACCGCGCCCGACGGGACCCGGGTGGTGATCCACCAACCCCAGGTGGACCAGTGGGATTTCTATGTCAAGCTGGATTTCCGCGTGGCCGTGGAGATCTGGCTGCCCGGCGCGAAGGCGGGCATCCCCGCCGCCGTGCAGATGACGGCCGAGACCACGACCGACCTGTCCAAGCGGACCGTGGTGGTCTACAACCAGAAGGTCGTCCGGGTGAACTTCCCGTCCGCGGACGAGGACACCGCCCGGAAGCTGTCCACGCTCCTGACCGGGCTCGTCCAGTCGGCGCCGATGAAGCTCTCCCTGGACGAGGTCCTGGCCTACGTCGTCCCGGCCGGCACGGAACCCGCCGACGCGCCCGCCCCCGCGGCGCCGGCGCCGGAGGTTCGGACCATCCCCGTGCAGCCGGACCCGCCGGTCATCCTCTACAGCCAGACCCCGGCGGTGCTGGTCCTCTTCGACGGCGACCCGGTCTTCACCCCCGTCAAGGACACCGGCCTGCTCTTCGCCGTGAACACCAACTGGGACCTCTTCCAGGAAGAAGGTAAGCCGAACTATTACTTGCTCAACACCGACACCTGGTACCAGGCTCCCGCCCCCACGGGCCCCTGGGCCCCCGCCGGCAAGCTGCCCAAGGGGCTCTGGAGCCTCCCGAAGGAGAGCAACTGGGCGGACGTCCAGAAAAACCTGCCCGGCCGGACCACCACCAAGGCGAAAATGCCCCTCGTCTACGTCAGCGTCAAGCCGGCCGAACTGATCCTGCTCAAGGGGGCGCCGGTCCTCAAGCCCGTCACGGGCACGAAGCTCCAGTGGGTGTCCAACACCGAGAACGACCTCTTCGTGTACACCGTGGACAAGTCCTGGTACTTCCTGGTCTCGGGGCGCTGGTTCCGCGCCGCTTCCCCGCAGGGCCCCTGGACCTTCGCCAGCGACAAGCTCCCGGCGGACTTCGCCAAGATCCCCGCCAACCACCCCCGGGCCGCCGTCCGCGCGTCGGTGCCGGGGACGCCCGAGGCCCGGGAAGCCCTCATGCTGGCCCAAGCCCCCCACAAGGTGGAAGTCAAGCGCAGCGAGGTGAAAGTCGACGTCGTCTACTCCGGCGAACCGCAGTTCAAGACCATCGAGGGGACCACCCTGGCTTACGCCGTGAACACCGCCTTCGACGTGATCAAGGTGGGGTCCCGCTACTACACCTGCTACCAGGCGGTCTGGTTCACGGCCGCCGACCCCAAGGGGCCCTGGACCGTGGCCGACAGCGTGCCGAAGGAGATCTACACCATCCCGCCCAGCAACCCCAAGTACAACGTCACCTACGTCACGGTGTACGAGTCCACGCCGAGCACCGTCACCGTGGGCTACACCGCCGGCTACATGGGGGCGTTCATCCTCGGGGCCTGCGTCGTGTACGGCACGGGCTACCATTACCCGCCCTACTGGTACTACCCGCCGGGCATCCATTACCCGGTCTACTACCCCCGCCCGTACTCCTACGGGTGCGCGGCCGCCTACAACCCCTACACCGGGACCTACGCCCGCGGGGCCGTCGCCTACGGGCCCTACGGAGGTTGCGGTTACGCCGCCGCCTACAACCCCTACACCGGGACCTACGCCCGCGGGGCGGCCGCCTACGGCCCTTACGGCGGGCGCGGTTACGCCGAGGCCTACAACCCCTACACCGGTGCCTGGGGCCAGAAAGCGGCCGCCTACGGGCCCGGCGGCCAGGCGGCCTACGCCGCCCGGGGCTACAACCCCACCACGGGACGCGGGGGAGCCACCTACCAGCGGTCCACCCCCTACGCCAACTGGGGGCAGTCGGTGGTGACCAAGGGGGACGAGTGGGCCCGGACCGGCCACTACTCCGACTCCCGGGGCACCATCGCCGGCTACGAGACCTCCCAGGGGGGAAAGGGCGTGGGGATCTCCACGGACCACGGCACCACCACCGTGCGGCAGACCCGCAACGACGACCTGTACGCCACCCACGACGGGAACGTCTACAAGAAGACCGACGACGGGTGGCAGTCGTACGACAACGGGTCGTGGAACTCCGTCGACAAGCCGACGCCCCAGGGGAAATCCGCCGGCACGACGTCGACTTCGTCCTCGACGCGCCAGGGGAAGTCCGCCGGCACGACGTCGACTTCGTCCTCGACGCGCCAGGCGACGTCCGCCGGCACGACGTCGACCGCCTCCGGCCGGGCCCAGGCAACAACCGCCGGGAGTGCGTCCGGCCGGTCGTCGGCGTCCTCGAACTGGTCCCGGAACTCCCAGCAGCTTCAGCGCGACCAGCAGGCCCGCGCCACTTCCACCCAGCGCACGAAGAGCTACGATTCCTGGAGCAGCCGGGCCGGCAGCGGCGGTTCCCGCAAGAGCTCCGGCAGCAGCAGCGGTTCCCGCGGCGGTCGCCGCCGGTGACCCCGGAGTGCGGCAGCGCATCTTCGAGCTGCCTTTGGACTTCCCACGTAATGTCAAGCACTAAATTGTCGGGTGGTACCCGACGATTTATCTGCCTGGATGTTCTTTCCATTCATTCGGTTGATGTCGAAGAGGGTTCGGTTCTGTAACATCACAGAA
>JAGNHB010000033.1 GCA_018001935.1 Acidobacteriota bacterium | reverse complement strand
CCTTCACCCCTTTCGCCCTTTCACCCCTTTCGCCCCTTCGCCCCCTTCACCCCTTTCGCCCCTTCACCCCTTTCGCCCCTTTCGCCCTTTCACCCCTTTCGCCCTTTCACCTCTTTCGCCCCTTCGCCTCTTTCGCCCCTTCGCCCCTTCACACCCTTCACACCCTTCACACCTTTCACACCCTTCACACCTTTCAATCGCCTTCTCGAATGGTCGTATCCATCCGGTTAATCTGTGCTAAAATGCCTCCTTTCCGGTTTCGGAAAAGCCATCCGGCATCCGGGGGGAAGGTGTTCACCCGACGATTCTACGACATCATCGAACGGCTCCAGGCCGGTTTCGAAGGCGAACGGAAGTTCTCCATCGAACTCCTCGACGCCCTCCTGAGCGACTTCCGCCAGGAAACCTGCCTCAGCGGCGGCCGGGTCTGGGAGAAGACCCCCTGCGGCTACCGCTGCATCCGCGAAATCGGCACCCGCGCCCACGTCGGCGACGACTTCCTCTTCCCCCTCGCCCAGGTCCCCCTCGCGCAGATGCGCCAGCACCGGCTCGTCCACCTCGCCAAGGGCGACCCCTTCTTCGACGTCCCCGCCCAGCAGCCCCTCGAGGTCGAGAGCTTCACGGCCTTCCCCGTGGACGAAGACCTCAACTACATCATTGCCTTGTACTTCGAGCGAAGCGAGGACTTCGCGTCGAAGCGGGGGGTCATCGAGTCCTTCCTGCGCATCGTGGGCCTCTTCACGTCAAACCTCGCCGCCAGCAGACGCGAAGGCGAGTTCCTCGGCGAAATCCTCGAACTGGCGCACCGGCAGCAGTCCAGCCTTCTCCCCGAAGCGGTCCCCGTCTTCCCCGGCTTCGACATCCACGGGGCCTCCGAGCCCTTCGCGGTGGTGGGCGGCGACTATTTCCGCTTCTTCGACCTCTTCGGCCCCCTCCTGGGGGTCTGCATCGCCGACGTCAAGGGAAAGGGCTTCAGCGCCGCGGTCCAGGTGACGGCCCTTCACCGGGTCCTCGCCGTCCTCGCCCAGACCAACCTGAAAATCGCGTACAAGGCCCACCTCATGAACCAGGCCTTCTTCGACGCCCACTCCATCGAGAACCTCATCGCCCTGGTCTACGGGGAACTGGGCCCTGACGGCCGCTTTCACTACGCCAACATGGCCCACGTCTACCCCCTCTGGTACCGGCGCGGGGCGGACGAGTTCATCGAACTGGAGGAGGGCGGCCCCTTCCTGGGGCTGCAGCCCGACGCCGCGTACGGGACCGGCATCGTCATCCTGGAACCCGGGGACCTCCTCGTCCTCTACACCGACGGCATCACCGAGCTCAGCGACGAGAGCGGCGAGGAGTACGGCCGCTCGCGGCTGAAGTCGCTGATCCGGGACGGGCGGGACCTCGCCGCCGTGGAGCTGACGGCGCGGATCTTCCACGAGAGCCGGGCCTTCTCCGGCACACCCGGCCGGGTGGACGACGACCGGACCGTGGTGGTGATCCGGAGGCTGGGCTGATTCCCTTAATCAGGCAAAATGAAACCACAAACCACACCAACCACACGAACAGGCGGAAAGGCGCGGCAGATCGGTCGAGCTCTCCAACATCCGCGCACCGGCAGCCCGGGAGGTGCGATATGACACGCGACCTGCTGGAGACCCTGAACCCGGAGCAGCGGGAGGCGGTGATCTACACCGGGGGCCCCATGCTGGTGGTGGCGGGAGCGGGGAGCGGAAAGACCCGGGTCATCACCTGCAAGGTGGCCTACCTGATCGGGGAGGGCCTCTTCCAACCCGACGAGATCCTGGCGGTCACCTTCACCAACAAGGCCGCCCGGGAGATGCAGGAGCGCGTCCAGGCGTTCCTGGGGCCCCGGATGGCGCGCATGCCGCTGGTCTGCACCTTCCACTCCTTCTGCGCCCGGTTCCTCCGCCGGGAGATCGGTGTCCTGGGCTACCCCTCCCAGTTCACCATCTACGACGCCGACGACCAGAAAAGCCTCGTCAAGCGCCTGCTCAAGGACATGAGCGCGGGGGACGAGGTGACCCCCGACGCCGTGATCCACCGGATCTCCCAGGCCAAGATCCGGCACGTGACCCCGTCGAAGTACGCCGAGCAGTTCGACCGGGACGGCGACGAGATCGTGGCGAAGGCCTACCGCCGCTACGAGGAGCAGATGCGGGAAGCCGGCGCCCTGGACTTCGACGACCTGATCCTCAAGACCAACGACATCCTGGAGGGGCACCCCGACGTCCGGGAACGGGTCAACCGCCGGTACCGCTACCTCCTGGTTGACGAGTTCCAGGACACCAACCCGCCCCAGTTCCTCCTGGTCAGGCACCTGACCGCCGGCCACAAGAACATCTGCGTGGTGGGGGACGAGGACCAGTCCATCTACGGGTTCCGGGGCGCCATCCTGGCCAACATCCTCCACTTCGAGAAGGACTTCCCCGGCAGCCGGATCTTCAAGCTGGAGGAGAATTACCGCTGCAGCCGCAACATCCTCAGGGCGGGTTCCTCCCTCATCGCCAACAACCTCAACCGGCGGGACAAGACCCTTCGAACCGCCAACGCGGCGGGGTCCCCCGTCGGCCTCTTCGAGGCGGAAAACCCTGCGCTGGAAGCATCCTCGGTGAGCCGGGCGGTCAAGCGCATCCTGGTGGACAGCGACCGGGGGACGGTGGGTGTCCTGTACCGAACGAACTTCCAGTCCCGGCGGCTGGAAGATGCCTTCCGCGGCCAGACCATCCGCTACCGGGTGGTAGGGGGCCTGAGCTTTTACAGCCGCAAGGAGATCAAGGACCTCGCCGCCTACCTGAAACTTCTGGCCAACCGGTCGGACACCGTTTCTTTCCTCCGCATCATCAACACGCCCCCCCGGGGGATCGGCGAGAAGACGGTTGAGCAGCTGAGGACCGCGGCCTCGCGGTCGGGCCGGGGCCTGTGGGACACCCTGAACGCCGAACTCGACGGCGGAACGGTGACGGGACGGGCCCGGACCACCCTCGCCCAGTTCCGCGAACTGCTCGCCGGACTTGAGAAAGCCCAGGGCGAACTCAAACTGGGGGAGTATGTCGAGTCGGTGCTCGCGCGCTCCGGGTACGAAGCCTTCCTCCAGGGTTCGGACGACCCCACCGACGAATCCCGCCTGGAAAACGTCCGCGAGTTGGTCACCATGGCGGCGGAGCACGAGAAGGAGGGCGGGACCATCGGCACCTTCCTGGACCGGCTCTCCCTCTTCACCGACAGCGAGGAGGGCAGCGACAACGGGCGGGTGGTCCTCATGACCCTCCACGGCGCCAAGGGACTGGAATTCGACCACGTCTTCATCGTGGGGCTGGAGGAGGGCCTGGTGCCCCACTTCCGCGCCATGGACAACCCCGACGACATCGAGGAGGAGAGACGGCTGCTCTACGTGGGCATGACCCGGGCCCGGCGCCACCTGACCCTCAGCCGTTGCCAGGCCCGGCCCAAGTCCTTCGACAAGGAACCGGAAAGGGTCAACCCGTCACGCTTCCTCCGCGAAATCGCCCCCGACTGCCTGGTTCGCCTCGACCCCTTCACCCTGACGCCGCGGGCCGGCGCCGCGGCGCCCCCGTCCCGCCAACCGCGTCTCGACCTGGACGGGGCCGCCATCCGGACCTTCAACACCGTCGAGGACATCCGGAACTTCTTCGGGGGGCCGGCCGCGCGCGAGGGCGGCGGCGGTGAAGGCGGCGGCCCACCGAAACCGGCGGGCCCGCGCATCGTCTCGCGGGCGTCCCAGGTCCTACCGCCGGTCCGCCTCCCCGATTCGAAGGCCGACCGGGGCGTGCGGCCGCCAACCCCGGCCCGCGTGCCGGCAACGGGGGCCCCGACCCCGCCCGGGACCGCACCGAAGATCGGCGAACGCCGGCCGCTGGCCGGTTTCAAGGCGGGGGAACGGGTCCGTCACGAGAAGTTCGGGAACGGGTGCATCCTGCGGGTGGAGACGTCCTCCATCGGGCGCAAGCTCACCATCTCCTTCGAAAACCGCGGCATCAAGGTCCTGCTGGAGCACCTGGCGGATCTGCAGAAAATTTGAGACCCCCGGGAAGTTCCGGGTCATCTGACACCCCGGGCGGACGGGGCGGGAACCCCGGAAACGACCCCGGGTGGGCCGGGAAACGAGGCACGGGCGGCACATGAGCGGATCAGGCACGACACGCGTGAGGAAAGTGGTGCTGGTGGGCAACGCCAACGTGGGGAAGTCCGTGGTCTTCGGCGCGCTCACCGGGCGATACGCCATCGTCTCCAACTACCCCGGGACGACGGTGGAGTTCTCCCGCGCCGGCGTGACGGTGGACGGGCGCCGCTACGAGATCATCGACACGCCCGGGATCAACGGCCTCGTCCCCCAGTCCGAGGACGAGCGCGTCACCCGGGACATCCTGCTGCGCGAGCGGCCCGACATCATCGTCCAGGTGGGCGACGCGAAGAACATCCGGCGGACCCTCCACCTGACCCTGCAGCTCGCCGAGTTCGGCATCCCCATGGTGCTGAACCTCAACATGATCGACGAGTGCGCCGCCCGGGGGATCCGCATCGACACCGAGGCCGTCTCCGCCGCGTTCGGCGTTCCCGTGAACACCTCCATCGCCACCATGGGTGAAGGCATCCCCCGCCTGGCCCGTCTCTTCACCCGGGCCGCCCGGCCCCGCCTCCCGGTCGCCCTGTCCTCTCCCCTGGCCGACGCGGTCGAGGCGAAGCTGCCGGGGTTGCCGCGGGCCCTCACCCTCGAGTGGCTGGTCCAGGAGGAACCCGGCGACCTGCCCCTGGAGGCGGGGGCCCGCGAACGCAAGCTGATGGAGCACATCCGGAACGTCATCGTGCACCGCCGCCCGGAGGCGGGGCCCGACCCTCGCCTCCACTTCGAACAGTCCCGGCGGAGATTTCTGGACGAGTTCATCCCCACGGTGAAGCAGACCAACGGAAACCTGGCGACGGTCTTGCCGGACGACCACGTGCCGGCCGTTCTGGGAACGGGGCTCGCCCTGGGCCTGGCGGTGATGGCCTCCAACGCGATCCTGCCGCTGCTGGGGATCCCCGGCCCCCTTCAGCGGATCGATGCGGCCTTCGCACCGTTGCTGGACGGCAACGGCATCCTGGTCGGGGCCGGCGGGCTCCTGGTCGGGGAGTTCGGGTTGCTCCACCCCGGCCTCACGCTCCTGGCCCTCACCGTGATGCCGCCGCTGCTGCCCTTCCTGGCCCTCCTCAAGCGCGGCGGCCGCTTCACCAACGCCTTCGACCGCTTCACCCGGCGCGCGGGAACCGGCCTGGCGGCACTCCTGGCCGTCCTGGCGGCCGTCTACGTCTTCGTCGGGGTCTTCGGGGCCCAGGTCCTGGTGGGGTTGCTGGAGGACGGGATCTTCAATGCCTACCTCAACCCGCCGCTCCACCGTTGGTTCCACGAGGCCGTCCCCTCCCCCTTCATCACCGACCTCTTCACGGGGCCTTACGGCCTGATCTCCAAGGGGCTCACCTACAGCGTCGGCATCGTGCTCCCCGTGGTCTCCACCTTCTTCCTCGCCTTCGGCTTCCTCGAGGACAGCGGCTATCTCCCCCGGCTCTCCGTGCTGGCCAACCGGTCCTTCCGGCTCGTCGGCCTCAACGGGAAGGCCGTTCTTCCCATGGTTCTCGGCCTGGGGTGCGGGACCATGGCGGTCATGACGGCGAGGGTCCTCAACTCCCGCAAGGAGCGCTTGATCGCCACTCTCCTGCTGGCCCTGGGCATCCCCTGCTCGGCGCAGCTGGGGGTCATGCTGGGCATCTTCTCGGGTTTCTCCGCGTGGGTCGCCCTGGTGGTGATCGGGGTGGTGGCGTTCCAGACCCTGCTGGTGGGCATCCTCGCGGCCCGGCTTCTGCCGGGGGACCCCAGCGATTTCATCCTGGAGATCCCCCCCGTCCGCTACCCGTGCTGGAAGAACATCTGGATCAAGACCGGGCTCCGGGTGTGGTGGTTCCTCAAGGAGGCGGTTCCCCTCTTCCTGCTGGGCACCTTCCTCCTCTTCCTCCTGGACTGGTTCACCGTGCTGGGCAAGATCATCGACACCGCCAAACCGGTGGTATCGGGGCTCCTGGGCCTCCCCGGCGAGGCCGCCCAGGTCTTCGTCATGGGTTTTCTGCGCCGCGACTTCGGCGCCGCCGGCCTCTACGACATGGTGGAGCGGGGGATGTTCGGCCCCGGCCAGGTGGCGGTCACCCTGGTGGTCCTCACCCTCTTCGTCCCCTGCGTCGCCAGCTTCTTCATGATCGTGAAGGAACAGGGGCTGAAAAAGGCCGCCCTGATCCTCTTCTTCGTCATCCCCTTCGCCGTCCTCACCGGCGCCCTGACCCGCCTCGCCCTCCCCCTGTTCGGGGTGTGACCCCGAAACCCCGTCAACGATCCCCGGCCGCCGCTTTGCCGAGGTTTCGCATCTTTTCGCCACCCCTCAGATTGCTCTCGATGGCCTCCAGGTTGACCCCCTTCGTCTCCGGGACGAACAGTGCCACGAAAAAGACGGCCGCGATGCAGAAACCGGAAAAGAGGAAGAAGATGGACGAGTTCCCGTAGGTGTGCATGAAGGTCAGCGAGTTGTCCATGAGCAGGCCGGCGAACGTCCAGTTGACCATGGTGGTGATGGTCATGCCGATTTCCCGGCCCTCGAGCGGGAAGATCTCCGAGCAGACGAGCCAGGCCACGGGCCCCCATGAAACGGCGAACCCGAAGATGTAGACGATCACCGAGACCAGGAGGATCGTCTTGGGAAGCCCGCCCACCTGGCTGGGGTCCGACACGTCGCCGACCAGGTGGAACGCGACGCCCGCCGCCACCATGGTGACGAACATGCAGACCGCACCCACGTACAGGAGTTTCTTGCGCCCCCACCTCTCCACGAGGTGGATGGCCGGGAAGGTGAACAGCATGTTGACCGTCGGCACCGTCATCATCCCGACGAGGCCCGTGAGCCCCGCGTAGCCCAGGATGGTGGGGGCGTAGTAGATCATCACGTTGATGCCCACCAACTGCTGGAACATCTGCAGCCCGACGCCCACCAGGAGCACCTTGAAGAAGTACTTCCGGAACACGATGCCGAGGCTGGCCCCCGCGTGGTGGAGGGTGCTTTCGATCCCGGCGATTTCACTGCGGACCTCTTCGTCGGTGTTGAGCACCTTCGTGAGGACGTCGACCGCCTGGTCCTTCCGCCCCTTCAGCAGGAGCCACCGGGGGCTTTCGGGCAGGATGAAACACCCCAGGAACATCAGGAGGGCGAAGACGACGATGACGGCGAACATGGTCGACAGCGCGTAGCGGGGATCGACGATCCAGTGCACGATGGTCACGTTCGTGACGGAGATCAGGAAGATCCCGATGGTGATGAGCAATTGGAAAAGCGTTCCCATCGCGCCGCGGATGCTCGCCGGCGCCGTCTCGGACAGGTAGAGGGGGACGACGAACGAGGCGATGCCTACCGCGAACCCCAGGGCGAAGCGGCACCCGAACAGGATGTGCAGGTGGGGCAGGAAGGCCGACAGGCTCGAGGCGGCGCTGAAGAGGAAGCCCGCGAGAAGCAGGCTTTTCTTCCGTCCAAGGAACCGGGCGAACACCCCGGCGAGGAGCGCCCCGAAGATGCTTCCGGTGGCCAGGATGGAGGAATAGTGCTCGGCCCCCTTCAGGTCGAGGTTGTAGACCTGCTTGATCGTCCCCAGGGAATTGGCGATGAACCCCTGGTCGAGGCCGAACAACAAGCCCCCCAGGGCGGCCGTGGCACAGACGAAGTAGGTGACTGTCTTGTAGCCGCTTTGTGTGCGCTGTTCCATGCTGTCTGGTCTCCTTTGGTGATAAACCTCGAGAAGGGGTCAGTCGGTGCCGGCGACGGCCGCGATGACGGCCGCCCCGATGCCGGAACCGTCCTTGGCCAGCTCGAGCCGGACCCGGTCCGCCCGGGGCCCCAGGGCGTCCGCCAGGGCGCCGCGGATATCTCCCGGGTACCCCGGGTAATGCTCGAACAAAGACCCGTCAATCCCCACCGTGTGCGGCCGTATCAGCTCCGGGTCCATCCAGGTGATGACCGCGGCGAGGGCCGCACCCACGATCCGGGCCGACCGCAGGGAAATCGCCCGGCAAACGTCGGCCAGGAGACCCCGGTCGTTCTCCGTGGGATCGTCGATGCCGAACGCGGCCAGAACCCCGGGATCATTGGCCGCGAGAGCCGACATGTGCTCGGTCCTGAACGCGTAGGGAGTGGCGAAGAGGTCCCGGCCGGCCCCGGGGAAAAGGAGCCCTTCGTTCACCAACGCCCGGATGACCCGTCGGGAAAGCTCTCCCAGGTACATTCCCGAGACCGTCTTCTCCAGGAGCTGAGAACCCGGGTTGGGGGAGTGACGGTCCAGGTCCAGGTCAAAGGGGGTGCGCCGGAGCAGGGCGAAATTGCCCCACTCCATGTTGACGATCATCTCCCCGCCCGCACCCAGGTTCCTGTTCTTGGTAATTCTCAGGATCTCCTCGGAGTAACAGGCGTTCGTTCCGGTCCCCAGGATGACCCCCACGTCGCAGGCCGGATCGGCGTAGCCCCGGGCGGCGAGGGTGCCGACGGTGTCGTTGACGAGCGCCACGATCCGGACGAAACCGGCCCCCTTTCGCCGGAGCGACCGGGTGAGCAGGTCGACGACATCCTCACCCTGTACGCCCGTCGCGGTGAAACCTTTCGTCCAGGCGACCAGCCGGCCCGAGTCGACGCGGGTTTGCTCCGTGGGGAACGAGAACGTGAATGCCAGCCTCAGCCCGCCGGCCGAACCGGCCCCGACCTTGCCGGCGAAGGTCAGGACGCAATCGGCGAGGAAATCGAAGAGGTCCTCCCCCTTCCCGCACATCAGCGCGCCCGGGACCACGAACTTGTCCACGGCCAGGACGCGGGACTTGCCCGCACCCTCCAGTTCGACGGCCAAAACTCTCAGGTTGGTCCCGCCGAGGTCCAGGGCCAGGTAGTTGCCCGTTTCCGATCCCCTGGGCTTCGCGACGAAGGAGGGCAGCATCTTGAGCGAACTCTGTTCGCCCGACAGGCCCCGCCGCATCTCGGCATGAAAGCCGCTGACAATCTCCGCGATGTCGGCGGGCGTGAGGCGGAACGTACCCGTCAATTCCGACATGGCATCCTGTCTCTTCACGAGAATGCACCTCTCCCCGGAAATGACCGCCACGGAACGAAGACAGCATACACCAGAACGGCGGAAAAACGAACAGCCCCGAACGGGACCCGGGGCGTCACAGGGGCTCTTCCCCGCGGACCGCACCCCGGGCGCGAAGAAATCAGGCAGGCCGCTTCAGTGATGACGTGTTTTGTGCGGCTCCGCTTTCCGGGGCGCCGGCCGGTTGGCCGGGGGCGGCGCCGGTGAGGGGGTGATGGTCACGGACGGCGTCTCGGCCGGGCCCGGGGCGGTTTCGGGCCGGGTGACGGCGGGCGGCGTCGGGGGGCCGGCGGGGGCCGGCGGCGGGGCGGCGGGCTTGGCCGCCGGCGGCGGGGCGAGAACGAAGTGATCCAGCAGGATGCCGGCCACCATCCCCAGCAGGAAAACGGTGGGGATCAGGAGGATCAGGAACAGGCGGTGCTTGGGGTGGCCGTGATCCTCGTCGCCTGCCGGTTTCCGGGAAGGTTTCGGGCTCGCCTTCTCCGCGGTCGTGGCCGGGGCGGGAACCACCGGGGGCGCCGCGGGGGGAACGACGGCGGCCGGGGCGGAAGGCGCCCCCGGCGACGCGGGGCCGGCGCCGCCCGGAAGGGCTTTCACGACGACGGTTTTCGCCGCCTTGCGGGCGCCGAACTGGAGGACCTGAATGGACACGTTGTCCTCCCCGCCCGCCTTCAGGGCGAGGTCGAGGAGGCGGTCCGCCGCGTCCTGGGATTCCGTGGCGGCATTGAGGGCCTGGGCGATGGCCTCGTCCTCGACGTAACCGCACAGCCCGTCAGAGCAGAGGAGCACGGCGTCCCCCTCCTGCATCTTCACGGGAGGCTTGACGTCCATCTCCACTTCGGGCCGCTGCCCCATGGATCGCGTCAGGACACCCGAGTCGGGGTGCTGGCGGCCGTCGCTCTCGGACATCATGCCGGCGTCGATGTAGCGCTGGACCAGGGAGTGGTCGTGGGTGATCTGCATGAGGGCGCCGTCGCGGAACAGGTAGGCACGGCTGTCCCCCACGTGGCCGACCACCAGCTCGTTCTCCTCCGCCCGCCAGACGGCCACCACCACGGTCGAGCCCATCTTCGTCGTCTCGGGGTTCCCCGCGTTGGCCGCGGAAAAGATGGCCTGGTTGGTGGCCCGGGTGGCCAGGCAGAGCGCGTCGGCCAGCGAAGTGCCCGGGGGGGCCTTCCGGCTCCGGAAGAAATCCTCGAAACCGTTGACCACCATCGAGGCCGCCGTGGCGCCCCCGCGGTGGCCGCCCATGCCGTCGGCCACGATGTGCAGTTCGCCGTAGTCCGTCGGGAACGACGTGACCCGGTCCTGGTTCTCCTCGCGGACTTTGCCGACGTGGGAATGCTCGCCCTTTTTCATGCTCAGCGGTTGATTCATTGCCACCTTCCCTCGGAGAAAAGTATACACAATGGCGACGCGCCTGCAAGGGTTGAATCACGGGGACCCTGAAAAATCCGCCCGGCGGACCGGGAATTTCCACCTCCCCGGTACCCCGGATTTGTGGGATAATGCGGCATCGTCTTCCCGAACGGGACGGAAGGAGGTTTCCCATGAAGCAAGTCTACCCCGAATACCCCGGCGAATACATCCGGGACATCCTGCTCACCCGGGAACAGATCCAGGCCCGCGTGACGGAGATGGGCCAGGCCCTCTCCCGGGACTACGCCGGCAAGAACCCGCTGTTCATCTGCATCCTGAAAGGGGCCACGCTGTTCCACTCCGATCTCATCCGGTGCATCGACATCCCGCTCAGCGTCGACTTCATCGCCGTCGGCAGCTACGGCGCTTCCACCCACACGACGGGCGAGGTCAAGCTCATCAAGGACCTGGACTGTTCCATCACCGGGCGCCACGTCCTGATCGTGGAAGACATCGTGGACACCGGCCTGACGCTCACCTACCTGAAACACCTGCTGGAGAACCGCGACCCCGCCACGGTCCGCATCTGCGCCCTGCTCTCCAAGCCCTCCCGGCGCAAGGTGGAGGTCGCGGTGGATTACCAGGGCTTCGAGATCCCCGACGTGTTCGTGGTGGGGTACGGCCTGGACTATGCCGAGCGTTACCGCAACCTTCCCGACATCGGCGTCCTCAAGTTCATGGCCCAGACGCAGGAAGGCTAGAAGCCCCTCTCGCGGCGGCGCACGGCCCCCCGCCCCAACCCGGGGGAAGGCGAGCGTCCCGGAAGAAAGATCGACACGATTTTCACCCGGCGTGTTAGAATCAAAACGTCCAACAATGAGTCCGGGAGGAGGCACCATGCCCGTGCATCGATTCAACGCCGTTCTGATGACCTGTTGCACCGTTTGCCTGGGTATCGCACTGATGGTTCCGGCTGGCGCCCAGACCGACGACGTCAAGGCGGGAACCACGCTCGAGGGTCCCCTGGGGATGACCTTCGCCTACGTCCCCGCCGGGAAGTTCAAGATGGGTTCCGACAAGGGCGAGCCCGACGAGATCCCCATGCACCGGGTCACGTTCAACCGGGGATTCTACCTGTCGACCACCGAGGTGACCCAGGCGCAGTGGAAGGCCATCATGGGGGAGAACCCCTCGGGTTTCCCCGCCTGCGGCGACGAGTGCCCGGTAGACTCGGTCTCTTGGGACGACGCGCAGGAATTCGTCCGAAAACTCAACGAGAAGGACCCCGGAAAACGTTACCGCCTGCCCTCGGAGGCGGAGTGGGAATATGCCTGCCGCGCCGGGACCGTCACGGAAGCCTTCTGGAAAGCCGAGCCTCCCGATGCGTACTGCTGGTACGACGCCAACTCCGGACGGACGCCCCACGCCGTGAAGGGAAAAAAGCCCAATCCCTGGGGGATCCACGATATGCTGGGCAACCTGTGGGAGTGGTGCGAGGACGTCTACACCGGTTCTTACGAGGGCGCCCCATCCGACGGGATCGCCCGCGTCGCGGGGGGGGAGGAGAATCGCCGGGTGGCCCGCGGCGGATCCTGGAGCAGCAACGGCTGGAGCGTCCGCGCGGCGAACCGCATGCCCTACCCGAAGGACCTCCGGTATTCGGGCCTCGGGTTCCGCCTGGTCCGGGAGGTCCGGTAACCCCCGGTTGACATTGCCGGCCCCGTGGTTTACACTCCCTTCCCGCGGGCGTGATCAGGCGCAGCACGGGCCCATAGCTCAGCGGTTCAGAGCTGCCGGCTCATAACCGGCTGGTCCCAGGTTCGAATCCTGGTGGGCCCATTTTCCCGCGGTGCCGCCCCCGGCCCCGCGCACGCCCGAATCCGCCCCCCTGGAGGACCCATGCTGCCGGACATCCGTCATCTGCTGGATTTGCAGGAACTGGACCGGGAGATCGCCACCCTCGGGAAACAGCTCGAGGAGATCCCCCGGCGCCGGGAGGAACTCCAGGCGGAACTTCAGCGGCTCGAGCAGGACTTCACGACGGGCCAGGCGGACTTCAAGTCCAGGGAGAAAGAGCTGCGCCGGATGGAGCAGGACATCGAGGACCTCCGGGGCAGCCTGACGAAGCTGAAACAGAAGCAGCTCCAGGTCAAAACGAACCAGGAGTACCAGGCCGCCCTCCACGAGATGGATTTCCTGAGCCGGAAGATCTCGGACCAGGAGGACAGCGTGCTGGAGGGCATGGAGGCCATGGACCAGCTCCGGGCGTCCCTGGAGGGGTCCTGCAAGCGCTGCGAGCAGGGGAAGAAGGACATCGCCGCCGAGCTCGGCAACCTGAACAACTCCGCGACCTTCCTGGAAAACGAGATCAACCGCGCCGCCGGCCGTCGGGCCGACGCCCTGGCCCGGGTCCCGGCGAAGGCCATGGCCCTGTACAACAAGCTCCTCCCCGTCTCCGGCGGGATCGTGGTGGCGGAGGCCCGGGACGAGCTCTGCACCGCCTGCCGCGTGATGCTTCGCCCGCAGTTCTACCAGGAGCTGCTGCGGGGCGCGGAGATCCTCCAGTGCGAGAACTGCCGGCGCATCCTCTACATTGCGGAATGAGGGCGTTATGCCGACGGGGGGCGGCATGCGCGTCAAATCCGACCGGATCACCTTCGATACCCGAGGGAATGCCTCTGTTGACAACCTCACCGGCCCCGTCGCCGAGGCCGTTCGAAGAAGCGGCCTGAAGGACGGGACCGTAACCCTCTTCACGCCCTCCGCCACCAGCGCCCTGACGACCCTCGAGTTCGAGCCCGGGTGCGTGGCAGACCTCCGGTCCTGCCTCGAGGAAGTGGCCCCCTCCCGGCGGGCCTGGGCCCACAACGAACGCTGGGGGGACGGCAACGGGCACAGTCACCTCCGCGCCGCCCTCCTGGGCGCCTCGCTGTCGGTCCCCTTCCGAGACGGCCGGCTGACCCTCGGCACGTGGCAGCAGATTGTCTTCGTGGACTTCGACACCCGCCCCCGCCGCCGCGAGATCGTCGTTCAGATCCTCGGGGAATGAGCGAAACGGAAAATCCTGGATGAAAACCCGATCCGAATCGTTCCTCCGGTCGGACCTGGCCTGGCTCCTCCTGCTCGCCGCCGCTCGCCTGCTCCTGCACCTGCTCACCAACCACCAGTACGGCTTCCACCGGGACGAACTGGCGACCCTCGCCGATGCGCGCCACCTGGGACTGGGGTTACGTGGCCTTCGACCTCCTCTGGGTCGTCCTCGTCGCCTGGTTCCTCCTTCGCCTCCTGAAGTCCGGCGATCCCCGCTGGTGGCTGGCCGTCGGGGCCGCCGTCGGGCTGGGGATGATGACCCGCTACACCATGGGCGTGCACGTGATCGCCCTGGTCCTGGCGGTGTGCCTCACCCCGGTCCGCAAACACCTCCGGTCGCCCTGGCTCTGGGCCGGCGCGGCGCTCGCCCTCGTCATTCTCCTGCCCAATATCGCCCCCCGCCGACGGACGCCACACCCGGCTCATCGCCGTCACGTTCCCGTTCTTCTCGTGGGCGTATGACAGCCCGAACAGGACCGAGGCGCTGTCCAGACCCGTCCCCGGCGTCACCCCGGGGCCCACCTTCATCTCCATCGGCCACAGGGTTGTCGGGTCGTACAATCGCGCCCCGTCCACGGTAAACAACCCCTCGGCATAACGCACCGCCTCCGGCGCCCCGTTGGAAGCGTTGCCCCGTCGCTCGTACACTGCGGACGTCGTCGTGACGTCCCCCACCTTGACCACGTCCACCACTCCACCGGGCCCGGACAAGGTTTCCACCACAGCCCCCGAAGGGTACGAGGCCTTCTTCAACACGCCCCCCTGCTCATACTCATACGCCGTTGTGAAGTACTCCGTCGACCCGTTCCGGGTGATGACGTCCTGGCGTTGCGACACCAGTCCGCGCCACTCGTAGTCGTAGTCCCGCAACACCACGACCCCTTCCGCCTCCGACCGGTCCCAAATCAGCCGGCCTTTCTCGTACATCCCCTGGCCGTAACCGAAGTTGTTGCATGAAGTCCGGTCTTCGTGGGTCACCTGCGGGATCCTTTACCAAGCCCCCTCTTCGTACGCATCGGCAAGGGAGGCCGGATAACCGACGCCAGACTGAGCGACCAGGCCGTCCTCGGCATTCTCGAGGCCCGGGCCGGTCAGGCCGGGAGCCGTCCCCAGCCCCCACGACGCCCGCCGGACCTTCGTGACCACCCTTCTGAACCGGGGCAACGACGCCCTCATCGTCGCCAGGCTCGCCATGCACGCCGACGTCCGCACCACCCTGCGCTACGCCCGTCGCGACGAACACGCCAAGCGCCGCGCCGCCGAAAGCCTCGACGTGCAGTTCAGTGGGTGAGGTTATAAAGAGCTGATATTCGAATCTTAACTTCCTATAATATCTTCTATTTACAGAGATATGGCTGAGATTTGCACGAATCGTTTCCGTCACCCAGGTAGGGGTTTTTCAAGTGGCCACCGGGGTAGAATGTTTATTGAATGATCACTGTTAACAGAACAAGTTCTTTTTTGGTATTTGGAGCTTTTTTAACGTTGTAAATTATCGTATTAAAACCTTCTAAACTTATTCGGATGCAATACTTTCCATTTTGTACATTCCCGAAAAAGAATCTGCCTTTCTGATTCGTCACTGTTTCAGCAATCAATTTCTTTTTAATTCTGTCTAATAATTCAACTTTAACTCCTGTTATACGTGCCCCAGTTGGATCGATCACGCATCCAATCATATTCTTGGCAAGGAGCTCTTCCTCAATTTCTACCAAAGATAGATCAGTCGGCAGATGAATTGCCGGAATTGCAATCCTCCTGTTGCATGCTATCGATAATAGAAAGATAAGGAAAACGGATACAAACTCTATTAGTTTTTTTTCTCTGAAAAACATTTCTAATTACCTCCGCATGGTTGCTCTATTTGCTGGAGTATATTGACTGTTCTCTTGGCCGCCAGACCCAAAATTATTTTGTTTCAAGATCGGACGCTGATCACGCATTTTACGTTCTCTTTCATGAGCCTTTACGTGAGCTTGCGCGTATTGGGAATTATTATGAATTTTCTCGTAGGCCTCAGCTAATTCATGAAAATATATAGTGTAATCCACTGGCACTTGAAGATTTGTGAGACTTTGCCGGGTGGTTGTACTAACATAATACTCTAGATTAATTGCAACCTGATCGTCAATGCCGACTTGGGGCAATTCTGTAGCTGTTTTACCCGGTGGACGTCTGTAATTATATCTATTGTCAATATTAGCATCCAGATTTTGAATTGGAGCTACATTAACAGATCCTCCTCGTGTCTCAACAGTTGATCCAACAGAGAGATCATATCGCTCTGGCGCACCACAGATATCTTTGAGTAGCTTTGCGCCTTCATTTGCCTCTAAATCAATACCTGTCAAATCGATTGTGGGGTTCTAAGCCCAAAACCGCGGAATGTGCCAACCATTGAAAATGCAACACATTAAAGAACGCTGACGCTGGCGTTCGCGGCGGGTCTCATAGTCGTCGCGGGCCATTTGCAAGGCCAGTTTGAGCAGCAGCTCCTGGACCGACTCCAGCACAATTTTGGCCACGCCATCCGCGCCGGCCGCGAAGTCGGACAGATCGACCACGCCCGGCACGGCCAGCTTGGCGCCCTTGGCCCGGATGGAGGCGACCAGTTGCTCGGCTTCAGGTAACGGAAGACGGCTGATGCGGTCGATCTTTTCGGCGACGACTACTTCATTCGGCTGAAGATCTGCGATCAGGCGCAGCAGTTCGGGACGGTCGGCGCGGGCACCCGACGCCTTCTCCCGGTAGACGCCGGCGATGTAGTAGCCGGCCGCTCGCGTGCATTGCTCGATGTCGGCCTGGCGGGTAAGGTCCTGTTCGGCGGTGCTGACTCGAAGGTAGATGCGGGCAACTTTCATTTTCACTGTCCAAGATGGGTATACCTGACTTGGCCAACGATAAAGCATGTGGACAAGAATTGCAAACACAATGTAATTTGGCCGCCTCGATTTTGGCTATCCATCTTGGTCATGTTCAGATACAATTGACTTGACCGGGGAATGCCGTTGAGCGAGCTTGATCAGGCCAAGCTCGACGGCGGGCGCGAATGCTGGTTCGGGAGGACAAGCATGGAGACGAAATTGAAGATGGTGTTCTGGCAGGGTGACCGATTCTGGGTGGGCAAACTGCTCGACCATCCGGAAATCATGACGCAGGGCGAGACTCTGGAAGAACTCGAGGAGAACATGCGGGACGCCTACCGGCTCATGGTTCTGGATGACGTCCCCGAGCATCACGAAATCAAGGAACTGGCCCTCAAGGTATGAAAAGGAAGACCTTGATCCGAAAAATTCTGGATGCCGGCTGCAGGCTCATCCGCCATGGTTCTCGGCATGATTTGTATCAGAACCCGGTCACCGGCAAGCAGCAGCCCGTTCCCCGGCATGATGAAATCGATGAAAACCTGGCTCGGCATATCCTGAGGGAACTGACAGGGAAAAAATGATCGGATTGACCACAGGTTTTATCCAATCTGCCGCCTCTGGCCAGAGATTCATTGCGTTAATAATTTCTTTATAAAAGAGTTGAACTATTTCGCGGTTTTGGGATTAGAACCCCTTATAGGGGTTCAATGTGTGTCGGAATCCCGCGTTTTTTCGGACTTTCGCCCCGCGCGCCGCCGGGGGAAGTTTCAGGTGTCGCCAGGGCCTCGGCCGGCGGCGCGCGGGGCGGATTTTATCAAAAAGAGCGCCGCTTTCTACACAGATTGATCCCCTACGGGGATCGGGCCGGAGGAGGGCGTGAGCATCGCGACCTTTCTACACAGATTGATCCCCTGCGGGGATCGGGCCGGGGGAGGGCGTGAGCATCGCGACCTTTCTACACACCTTGGTCCCCTGCGGGGATCGGGCCGGGGGAGGGTGTCGCTGGCGTCGCTGCACGCGCGCAGCAGCTGCCCCGCCCACCGTGGACGATTCCACCCGGTCCCGCGGCGCCCCCTCCCTGCCCCACGCGTCCGTCAGCTCCACCGCGTAGATGTCCCCATGCGGTCCGAAACAATGGGGGATCGGGTGGGACGGGTCCGTCTTCGTCACCTTCTTGTACATCTTGATCCCTTTCCAGGTGTCATCCGGGTGAGCCCCGGGCGCGGAAAGGCACAGGATCGCCGCCAGCGCGGCGAGCGCGGGGGGTCGCATGGATTTCCCCTCCTTCGTGAGGGCCCGCCGGGGGGGGCGGGCGCGGTCCTGCGGTCGCGTCATTCCAATGGGCGACGCGGCCGCTCTTCCCGATCCGGTGGGGCGCGGGAAAGGGTGGGGGATACTCCTGTCGAAGCGGCGGGGGCAAGTGGAAGAAGCAACGGAGGGGGGGGAGAAAGCAACGATGGGGGGTCCGCGTCGGGACGACGCGTGGGAACTTCGGGGCCGCGTCGGGACGACGCGTACGAACTTGGGGGCGCAAAACCCTTGATCGTGGCCTCCGGGTCATTTAAGATACACCCATCTTCCGGGGCAAAGGGGTTTACCGCGTGAACCTTTCGGAAATCTGGATCCGGCGGCCGGTGATGACCCTGCTGGTGATGGCGGCCGTGCTGCTGTTCGGCCTCATCAGCTACCGCTCGCTGCCCATCAACAACCTCCCCAACGTGGATTTCCCCACCATCAGCGTCACGGCGGTCCTGCCCGGCGCCAGCCCGGCGGTCATGGCCGCCACGGTGGCCATGCCCCTGGAGAAGAAGTTCTCGGTGCTGTCGGGCATCGACTCCATGACCTCCACCAGCCAGCTCGGCGTCACCACCATCAACATCCAGTTCTCCCTGGAACGGAACATCGATGCCGCCGCCCTGGACGTCAACAGCGCCATCGCGGCCGCCATGGGCGTCCTGCCGCAGAACATGCCGAACCCGCCCACCTTCAAGAAGGTCAACCCGGCGGACATGCCCATCATGATGCTGGCCCTCACGTCGGACACGCTCCCCGTCACCCGCCTCCAGGACTGGGCGGAGAACGTCCTCATCGCCCACCTTTCCGCCATCAACGGGGTGGCCGAGGTGGACGCCGTGCCGGTGCAGCGCTACGCCGTGCGGGTCCAGGTGGACCCCTTCCGCCTGGCCGCCCTGGGCGTCGGGATCAACGAGGTTTCCGACGCGCTGCAGAACGGCAACGTCAACCTGCCCGGCGGCACCCTCGACGGGCGGGTCATTTCCTACACCGTGGAGTCCAACGGCCAGCTCTTCGACGCCCGCTCCTTCGCGTCGCTGATCGTCACCTACCGCGACGGGCGGCCGGTCCGGATCTCGGACGTCGCCCGGGTCCTCGACGGGGTGGAGAACGACCGGGCCCGCGCGGACTACCTGAACAAGGGCAGGATCCAGGCCGCCGTGTGCATCCGGGTCACCAAGCAGCCGGGCTCCAACACGGTGGAGATCACCGAGCGGATCCGGAAGAAGCTCCCCACGCTGCAGGCCATGCTCCCCTCGGCCGCCGGTCTGGACGTCTTCTACGACCAGTCGGACTACATTCGCGAGTCCATTCACGACGTCGAATTCACCATGATCCTCACCATCGGGCTCGTGGTGTTCGTGATCTTCCTGTTCATCCGGGCGGGGAAACCCACCATCATCCCGAGCCTCGTCGTCCCCCTCTCCATCATCGGCACCTACGCGGTGATGGCGTTGCTGGACTACTCCCTGAACACGCTCTCCCTCATGGCCATCACCCTCTCCATCGGTTTCGTGGTGGACGACGCCATCGTGGTCATGGAGAACATCATCCGCCGGATCGAGTCCGGCGAGAACGCCGTGGAGGCCTCGCTGAAAGGCTCGCGGGAAATCGGGTTCACCATCCTCTCCATGACGGTCTCGCTGGCGGTGGTGTTCATCCCCATCCTCTTCATGGGGGGCATCCTGGGCCGTCTCTTCCGGGAGTTCGCCGTGGCCATCACCACGGCCATCCTGTTCTCGGGTTTCTTCTCCCTCACCCTGACCCCGATGCTCTGCAGCCGCCTCCTGAGCGGCCTGACCGAGCGGCGCCACGGGCGGCTCTACCGCGTCGGCGAGCGGTTCCTCAACGGCTGGCGCAACCTCTACGGGTGGACCCTGCGGCTCGTGCTGAAGGGGAAGATCCTGGCCCTCGTCTTCACCGGGGTCGTGGTGGTCGTCATGTTCCAGGTCCTCGGCCTGATCCCCAAGGGCTTCGTCCCCAACCAGGACCAGTACTTTTTCCGGGTCTTCTGCCAGGGCAGCGACCGGACGTCCTTCGCCGACATGCACCGCCACATGGACACGCTGAACCGGATCATCCTCGACGACCCCGACTGCCGGGAGGCCAAGATCGTCTCCGTGGTGGGTTTCAACGGGGACTGCACGGGGCTGCTGTTCGTGGGCCTCAAACCCCGGGAGCAGCGCACGAAGTCCGTGGACGAGATCATCACCCGGCTGCGCCCGAAAATCCGCGACATCCCCGGCCTGATCGTCTCCCTGGTCAACCCGCCCGTGGTCAACATCGGGGCGCGGCTGTCCACGGCCCAGTGGCAGTTCACCCTGCAGAGCACCGACCTGGAGGACCTCTACACCTACGCGCCGAAGCTCGAGGAGCGCATGCGGGCCATGCCCATGCTGCTGGACGTGAAATCGGACCTCCAGGTGCGCAAGCCCCGGGTGTGGGTGGAGGTGGACCGCGACCGCGCCTCGGCGCTGGGGCTCACCCTCCGCCAGGTCCAGGACGCCTTCTACTCCGCCTACGGGGCCCGGCAGGTCTCCACCATCTACACCGCCACCAACTTCTACTACGTCATCCTGGAGCTGGACCCCCGTTTCCGAACCAACGCCGAGGCCCTCCACAAGATTTACGTCAAGCCGGCGGGGGGGGCGCCGGTCCCGCTCAACACCGTGGCGACGGTCCGGGAGGACGTGGCGCCCCTGACGGTGAGCCACTCGGGCCAGGTCCCCTCCGCGACCATCTTCTTCAACCTGAAGCCCGGGGCCTCCATCAGCCAGGCCGTGGACCAGGTCCGGAAGGCCGCCCTGGAGGTCCTGCCGGGGACCGTCCAGACAAGCTTCCAGGGGACGGCGCAGGCCTTCCAGTCCTCCCTGGCGGGGATGGGCTTCCTCGTTTGCCTGACGGTCATCGTCATCTACATGGTGCTGGGGATTCTCTACGAGAGCTTCATCCACCCCCTGACCATCCTCACGGCGCTCCCCCTGGCCGGGTTCGGCGCGCTGGTCTCCCTGTGGGCTTTCGGGATGGAGCTGGACCTCTACGCCATGGTGGGCATCATCCTGCTGGTGGGGATCGTCAAGAAGAACGGGATCATGATGGTGGACTTCGCCCTGGAGGCCGAGCGGCTGCACGAGCTGAAACCGGAGGAGTCCATCTACCAGGCCTGCATGGACCGCTTCCGGCCCATCATGATGACCACCCTGGCCGCCCTGCTCGGGGCCCTCCCCATCGCCCTGGGCTACGGGGCCGGGGGGGAGGCCCGCCAGCCGCTCGGCGTCTGCGTGGTGGGCGGGCTGCTCTTCTCGCAGTTCTTCACCCTCTACATCACGCCGGTCTTCTACATCTACCTCGACCGCTTCAGCCGGTGGGTCTCCCGCGCGCGGCGAACCCGGCGGCCGGCGCCCGGAGTGACCCCATGAGCTTCAACCTTCTCGGCCCGAATTTCCCCTTCCTGCCGCTCCTCCAGGCCCAGGGCGAACACCTCCGCCACGCGGCGGAGCTGCTGCTCGAGGCGTTCCGGGAACACCCCGACGTCGCGGGCCCGGCGGGGCGGATCCAGGCGGTGGAAACCCGGGCGGGCGAGACCTTCCACCAGGTCCTCGAGCAACTCTCCCTGACCTTCCTGCACCCCATCGAACGGGCCGACCTCCACGGCCTCGCCTACGCCCTGGACGAGGCCCTCGGCGCCGTCCGCAAGATCGCGGCCCGCCTGGGACTCTACGGTTTCACGGAGATCCGCCCGGCCGCCCTCCAACTGGCGGAGAACCTGGCGGAGGCGGCCGGGGTCACCCGCGAGATGGTGCACCACGTCGTCGTCGCCCGCAACGCGTCCGACTACCGCCGGAGGCTGGCCCGGATCATGGAGGAGAACGACATGGTCCTCCTCGTCGCCCTGGGTGAACTCTACGAGGCCCCGCCGCCGGACGCACCCCGTCTCCTGGAACTCGTGAAGTGGGCCCGCCTCTACGACCGGCTCGAGGAGGCCGCCCTCCGGGTCCACCGCGTGGGCCTCGTCCTGGAAAGCATCATCCTCAAGAACGTCTGACGCGCAGCGCCACGGCGGCGGGAACGAGGAGGATCGCGGTCAGCACCGCCAGGGCGGCAGGGTCCAGGGGGGCGGACGGCGCCAGCATGAAGACCTTCTCCACCAGGTACCCCAGCCAGGTCACCAGGACGACGGCCGGGGCCACGAAGGTCTCCTTGGCCCGCCGGGAGATGAGGACGACGAAGGGGACGGCGAACATCATCAGCAGGAAGGCCGTGCCGAGGGCGCCCATTCCGGGCATGTGGAAGCGCTTGACCAGGTAGTCCACCTCCTCGGGGATGTTCCCGTACCAGATGGTCAGGTACTGGGCGAAGAACTGCCCGGCCCAGAGCAGGGAGAAGCCGAAGAGGAGGGTCACCGCGTCCTTCCGCGCGGGGTGAAGCGCCGTCCCGCCGGTGCGGGCGGCTTTGAACGCCAGCAGGACCGCGAGCCCGATGCCCAGGTAGAGGGCCTCGATGAAGAAGTACGGGCCGAAGAGGGTCCCCGCCCAGGGGTAGTCGAAGGACATGACCCAGTCGAAGCCCGCCATGGACTGGCAGAAGACGAAGGCCAGCAGGTAGAGGACGGCCCACGTCCCCCGCCGGGGCGAGTTTTTCCGGACCGCCCCGGCGAAGGCCCCCGCCAGCAGCCAGGCGAGGGTGGCCAGGGCGAGGTTGCGCCCCACGAAGAAGGGCGGGTTCAGCCAGGCGTTGGGGGCGGCGTCCCAGCCGTAGAGGGACAGGTGCCGCGCCCAGGCGAGGAAGCCCAGCGGGCCCAGGACGAGCAGGGGGTGCAGGTCCAGGAGGCCCTCCCGGAGCGGCTCGATCCACCGGCCCCGGGACAGCTCGGCGGCGGCGGCGAGGGCCAGCGCGCCCTGGACCATCCCCAGCGCCAGCAGCAGGGCCGGCAGAAGCGACGCCCCCGCGCGGACGCCGAAGGCCAGGTCCACCAGGAAGGCGGCCAGGACGGCCGCGGCGGTGACGGCGTAGCGGTGCGTCTTCATGCGCCCTCCCCGTCGTGCTCGATGATGATGAAGCGGTTCTCGTGCTCCCTTGGTTCCAGGATCCGCCGGAGGGACGGCAGCCGGCCCAGGATCAAAAAGCCGGCGAAGGAGCAGAGCGCGCCGATCAGGATGGTGAGCTCGAAGGTGATCACCACGAAGGCGGGGAGGGAGACGACGGGTTTGCCGCCCGTCATCAGCGGCCAGTCGTGCACCGAGTAGAGGGTGAGGCCGAGGCCCGCAACCAGCCCCGTCACGGCGCCGATCAGGGTGAAGAACTTGAGGGGGCTGGGCCTGACGTGGAGCAGGTGGTCCGTCTCGTGGACGTGGTAGGGGGTGATGGTCTCCAGCCGCCGGGGCGGGACCCCCGATTGGCGCAGTTCCTCGAGCCGGGCGACGAAGTCCGCGGGGTTGTCGAAGACGTGTTCCTTGCTCATCGGGAGTGCTCCTTGACTTCGGTGATGGAGAGGACGGGCAGCGCCTTGATGAAGAGGAGGAAGAGGGTGAAGAAGAGGCCGAAGCTGCCCAGGGTGATCCCCACGTCGGTGAGGGAGGGGATGGGGTCGCCCCAGCTGTAGGGGTCGAAGTCCCGCGCCAGGGAGGTGGTGATGATGACGAAGCGCTCCAGGTACATCCCCACGTTCACGAAGAGGGACAGGACGAAGAGGTAGACCAGGTTCCGCCGCAGCTTACGCACGAAGACGGTCAGGGGCAGGAGGACGTTGCAGAAGACCATCAGCCAGTACAGGAACTTGTAGTGCCCCAGGAGCCGGAAGGTGAAGTGGTATTTCTCGAAGAGGATGCCGCTGTAGAAGGCGATGCCGAACTCCACGGCGTAGGCGAAGGAGACGATCAGCGAGGTGAAGAGGAGGATCTTCGCCAGGCTCTCGAAGTGGTCGATGGTGATGTACTTCTCGAGGGAGAGGATCTTGCGCATGGGCACCACCAGGGTGATGACCATGGCGGTGCCGGAGAAGATGGCGCCCGCCACGAAGTAGGGGGCGAAGATGGTGGTGTGCCAGCCGGGGATGACGCTCATGGCGAAGTCCCACGAGACCACCGAGTGCACCGAGATGACCAGGGGCGTGGCGAAGGCCGCCAGGAACATGTAGAGGCGGTTGTAGTGGTTCCACTCGTCGGGGGTGCCGGTCCAGCCCAGGGAGAAGAGGTCGTAGAGGCGCTTGCGGAGCCCGGTGAAGTGCCGCCGGGCCGCGGCCAGGTCCGGGATGAGCCCCACATAGAAGAAGACCAGGCTCACGGTGAAGTAGGTGCTGACGGCGAAGACGTCCCAGACCAGGGGGGAGCGGAAGTTCACCCACAGCTCCCGCTGGTTCGGGTAGGGCATCAGCCAGTAGAAGAACCAGGTGCGCCCCAGGTGGATGAGGGGGAAGAGGCCGGCGGTCATGACGGCGAAGATGGTCATGGCCTCGGCGGCGCGGTTGAAGGAGCTGCGGAAGCGGGCCCGGAACAGGAAGAGGACCGCCGAGATCAGGGTCCCCGAGTGGGCGATGCCGACCCAGAAGACGAAGTCGGTGATGTAGAAGAACCACCCCACGGGGTTGTTCTTCCCCGCCATCCCCATCCCCGTGTGAATCTGCCAGCCCCAGAAGGCCATCCCCTGGAGGAAGAGGAGGATGGAAAACCCCAGCGCCGCCTTGTAGGCCTTCCCCGGCGCGCGCATGGCCGCCAGGACGTCGGTTTCGATGGTGTCGTAAACTGCTTTCATTCCTGCCTCATGAAACCACGGATAGAGATGAGCCACGGATGGACACAAACCACGGATGGACACAAACCACGGATGGACACAAACCACGGATGAACACGGATGGACACGGATGAATACGGATAGGGTTTGGTATTTTGAAGGGAGAGAGCGCCGCGGGACGAATCCGATCGCGAAGAGGCTCATCGCAGAAGATTGCTGATAAACGGTTGCGTTTCAGAGAACAAAACGTTTCCATTGCAGCCTCGGTTTTCCGAAATTAACCAGCAGTCCCACCCGTATCCCCGAAGCCTTGAGATAATTCAACAATTGTGCCTCGTGCTCGGGGATCAGTTCCTTCACGGCTTTCAATTCCACAAGGACTTTCCCTTCAACGAACAGATCCGCAAAAAACTCACCCACGTCATGTCCATGAAAACTCACTTTCAACGGGGTTTGCGACTGGTATTCGATACCCGTTTCCTTTAGACGGACCATCAATGCCTTATGGTAAACACTCTCCAGGAATCCAACCCCCAGCTCGTTTGAGACCTCGAGGCAGGAGCCTATGATTTTCTCCGTCAACTCTTTTTCCATCAGCTCCATTTTTCAAAATCTCCAACTCTCGCCCCTCTTTTCTCTTTCCTGTCCAGGCCACCCATGCTCATCCGTGTTTATCCGTGTTCATCCGTGGTTCCTGTTGATCCGAAGTTCGGGTGGTTCGTGGTTCATCATCTCACACTCGTCGGAGGTAGTAGACGGCGGGGCGGGTGCCGACCTCCTCGAGGATGCGGTAAGCCCGTTCCGAGCGGGCCCACTTCGAGACCTCGGCTTCCGGGTCAAGGAGGTTGCCGAACACGATGGCGCCCGCGGGGCAGGCCTGGGCGCAGGCCGGCACGATCTCGCCGTCGCGCACCTTCCGCCCCTCGTCCCGGGCGCGGTCCTTGGCCCACCGGATGCGCTGGATGCAGAAGGTGCACTTCTCCATGACCCCCCGGGGCCGGACCGAGACGTCGGGGTTGAGCCCCTTGTCGGACGGCGGCGCCCAGGCGTGGTCGAACCAGTTGAACCGCCGCACCTTGTACGGGCAGTTGTTGGCGCAGTACCGGGTGCCCACGCACCGGTTGTAGACCTGCACGTTGAGCCCCTCGTCGCTGTGGTAGGCGGCATAGACGGGGCAGACGGGCTCGCAGGGGGCGTGGTCGCACTGCTGGCACATCATGGGGACGAACTCCATGCGAGCGCCGGGCAGGTCGTAGGGCTGGATGCGCAGCCACGACATCTCCCGCCCCCGGACGTGTTCGTCGAAGCCGGTGAGCGCCACGTTGTTCTCCACGTAGCAGGCCGCCACGCACGCGGAGCAGCCGGTGCAGCGGGCCAGGTCCACGGCGAGGCCCCAGCGGTAGTCCTTGTGCGCGTGGGGCGGGTAGAGCGTGGGCTGGGCCTTCCCGGGGATCGGTTCCTGCTTCTCGTCCGCGGGGTGGGCGTGGGCCTCGCTCCCGCCGTGGGCGTGGGCGTGGTGGACCGGGGCGGGTTCCGTGATCCCCCGCCCGCGGGCGTCGCGGCCGCCGGAGAGGACGGCCACGGGAAGCGCCGCGGAAGACCGGGCGAGCCGGACGTTGTCGAGGCGCAGGTGGTAGTCCCCCGTCTTCGGGTCCCAGGGGATCGCCAGCGGGCCCCGGTGTTCCAGGGGCAACAGCACCACGCCCGGCGGCACGGCCTCCACCGTGCGGACCGCCGCGTCCACGGCCCCGGCCGGGATCTCGATCCGGGCGGTGGCCCCGTCGGAAAGCCCCGCCCCGGCGGCCGTGGCGGGGTGGAGCAGGGCGAAGGCGCCGTAGGAGACCGAGGCGAGGGGGTCCGGAACTTCCCGGAGCAGGGGGATGGCGGTGTCGCGCCCGTCGTACCCGCGGGCGGTGGGCATGAGCAGGAGCGTGGCGCCCGACGGCGGGACGGGCCGCGCGGCCGGGTTCGCAAAGGCCCCGGCGAGGACTTCGGGGTCGGGTGACCAGCCGGCCGGGCCGGGCGCCGGCGGGGCCTCGAAATCCAGCCCCCGGGCCTTCCACGCCTCGAGGAGCCAGGCCTTCCAGGTGCCGCCGGCCCCCGAGAGTTTCAACAGGATCTCGCCCAGCGGAAGGGTGTCGTGGATCGGCTTGGCCAGGGCGGGTTTGGCGGCCCGCGGGCGGTTCTGCAGCGGCTCCGCGTCGCCCCAGGTCTCCAGGATGTCCGAGGGGGGGAGCAGCAGGTCGCACGCCCCGCCCCAGGCCGGCGGCAGGTCCGTGAACCCCACGCGGAAGGCCGCCCTGGTCAGGGCCTTCGACACCTCGGCCGGCAGGGCGGCGTCGGCCAGGTGGGAGACCAGGAGGACCCCGCAGCGCCCCGATTCCAGCAGCTCCGGCAGGGCGTGCACGGGCAGGTCGAAACGGGGGGCGGCGAGGAAACCCCGGAGGTGGCGGCCGGGCAGGCCGAGGGCCGCCAGAAGGGCGACCGAGGCCCGGGCCGCGGCGTCCCCCCCCCGCTGGGCGACGGCGAAGAGGCCGCCCACCACGGCCGGGTGTTTCGCCCGGTCCAGCGCACGGGCGATTTCCTCGAGCTGCCGGGCGTCCAGCCCCGCGGTCGCGGCGACCTTGTCCGTCGCGGGGTGGGGGATCACGTTGCGGAGGCCCTCCACGTCCGCCCGGTGCCGCACCCGGTGGAAGAGCCACTCGAGGATGTCGGCCTCGCTCCCGGGCCGAACGGCGAGGCGTGTCCCCGCCGCGAGGCCCGTCAGCCCGAGGCCGGGCTCGAGGTGGAACCAGCGGAACCCCTCCCGCCCGCTCGCGACGCCGTACTGGCGGGCGAACTCCACGGGGTCCGGCGAAGCCTCGAAGAGGTCCGCCCCAACGGTCACCCAGGTGTCGCACCCCGACAGGTCGGGCAGGGGGACCCCCGGCATCCCCAGGTCCTGGCAGGCCCGCCGGAGGGCGCCCGGCTGGAGGGCCTCCGCCTCGCCGCAGCGCACCGTCCCCGTCCGCCGGCAGAAGTCGTCCAGCAGGCGGGAGAGGGTCCCCGGCACGTGGCCGTGGAGCCAGACGTTCGTTTTCCCCTCGCGCCGGGCCTGGTCCAGCGCGCCCTTCAGCGTCGCGAGGGCCTGGTCCCAGGGGACCGGCTTCCCTTTGCCCGCCCCGGACCGGGGCCCCCGGAGGCGTTCGGGGTGGTAGAGCCGGGCGAGCCGCGCCTGGCCGCGGATGCACAACCCGTGTTCGCCCTCGAGCTTGACGGGCCACCCGTCCACCACCCGGGCCCGGACGGCGCAACCGGCCGGGCAGGCCGTGCAGACGCTGGGGACGTAGACCCCTTCCCCGGGAAGCGGCCCGCCGCCGTGCAACTCGGACACGATTTTCGACCGGCTGCCGCAGGAAACCGTCACCGCCGCGCCGGTGGCCATGCCCATGAGTTTCAGAAAGTCTCGTCTCTTCATCGATTCACCTTCAGGGGATTCGGCTAACCCGCGTCACTTGTGACACGTCCAGCAGTCGGTGGGAGCCCGGTAGAGCCGGTGGCAGTTCAGGCACCACCCCATGGACAGGGAGCGCACCTGTCGCAGGCGCTCCATGGCCTTCACCTCGCCGTGGCAGTTCGTGCAGTCCAGCCCGCGGCGGACGTGGCGCTTGTGGGAGAAGTACACGTGCCAGGGGTTCTCGTGGACCCGCACCCAGGGGAGCGGTTTGGCGGCCCGCCACCCGGCCGTCAGCTTGCGCACCTCGGGACGGTCCGTCACCGCCGATTCGTGGCACTTCATGCAGACCTCCAGTGCGGGGACGCCGGCGTGCCGGGAGAAGGCCGTCGTGGTGTGGCAGTGCCGGCAGTCGAGCCCCACTTTCTGAACGTGCAGGTCGTGCTTGAAGAAGACGGGTTGCACGGGCGCTTCCCAGTGGGTCTTCCACCAGGCCGCCAAGCCCGCGAGCCCCGCGGCGCAGAGGACGAAATACCCCGTCACGGCCAGGGTGAGCAGTCGCCGGTTCATGGCTTCCCTCCCGCCGTCATTTCCGCCACGTGGGTCAGAAGGTACCGGGCCACCGACTCCGCCTCGCGCCGGTTGAGCCCCTGGCCGGGCATGGCCGGGTAGGCCGGGTCGATCTTCACCGGGTTGAGGATGAAGTCCCGGAGGGCCTCGGGTTTGCCCTGGTACTTCGGGACCGTCTCCAGGTACGGCGGCCCCACCACCTTCCGGTCGAACTGGTGGCACGCCGAGCACCGCTCGTTGAAAATCTTCTCGCCCAGCTTCGGGTCGATGGGCAGGGCGGACGCGTAGCGCTTCTCCTGGGCCTGCTGCAGGGCCGCCTGGTCCGCCTTCGCCCGAGCGGCCAGGAGCACCAGGTGTTCCTGGTTCGCGGTGGAGAGAAGGACCGTGTCCCGGGCGGCGAAGAGCCCGAAGAGGGCCAGGACGAGGGCCAGGGTCGCCACCGGCCGCAGGGGCGCGTCCCGGAGGGCCGCCGAGAGCGCCCCGACGCAGAGTGCCAGCCCGACGGCCAGGAACGCCCAGCCCAGGACGAAGACCGCCCAGCCCAGCGCGTAGTCGGGGATGGAGTTGTACTCCCAGACCAGCAGGGCGGGCAGCAGGAGCGCGCCCCCGAGGACGAGCCCGACGGACCACCGCCGGACCTCGGCCCGGAGCGGCCCCTCGGGGAGGGCCGTCTCGCGCCAGTGAAGCGCCCGGAAGGCCAGGAGCGCCCCGGTCGCCACCACCGACAGCGCCAGGAAGACCAGGAAGTGCGTGGGGACGTGCACCGAGAAGATGAAGGGCAGGGGCGTCTTCACGAAGGGCCACCGCTCGGGGGCCATGAGGAGGGCCAGGACGTCCAGCTGGAAGAAGAGCCCCGCCAGGAGCAGGAGCGAACCGACGCCGCCGAGGAAGGGCGAGGGCCGGCGCCGGTGGGCGGCGAGGAGCAGAAGCCCGATGCCCGCGGGCGGGACGATGCGCAGCACGTAGCGCTCCACGGGGACCGTCGTGCCGTAAAACAGCATGTGGAGCAGGAACACGAGGGAGACCAGCGGGAGGAAGCCGAAGATCAGCCAGGCCCCGGCCCCGGCGGGGATCACCCGCAGGAAGGCCTCCGCCCGGTCGGGGCGGCGTTTCCCCGTCGCGACGGACAGGAGGCTCGACACCACCGCCGCCCCCGCGAAGGGGAGCAGAAGGAGGAGCATGGCCGGCACCAGCCCGTAGACCAGTTGCAAAAAGCCCGGCGAGGGCGGCAGGATCAGTTTGTCCAGGTCAAGCATCAGGGCAGCTCTCCGTGATCAGAATCTTTTTTGATGATCTCGCCAAAAAATCCGGATTTTTCTCTCACAGAGGCACGGAGGCACGGAGAGGAACCATAAAGCATGTTTTGTCTAAGAAATACAAATTGCACTTCTCTGTGCCTCCGTGCCTCTGTGAGAGAAAAGACGTTTTGCGGAGATGTCAGGTTCGTATCGAAAAGCCGATCTTCATCGAAATCCTGCCATGTCCTTCCCCGGCTCGGTGCGATGGCTTCCTGCGAATAATCCAGAACCTCACGCGCGCAGATCCAGGGGTCATGCCTCGACATAGAGATCCTCCGCCTCTTCCATGACCTGCTGACGATAGTACGGGCTGAGATCATCGGGAGTGTTCAGATCGGCGTCCCGCCCGAGGATTTCGGTGAGTTCTCTCTGAATATCGAAAAAGGCCAATCCGGGCACGTGACCTTCCTCAAAGTCCACCAGGACGTCCACATCGCTGTCCGGGCCGAAATCCTCCCTCAGCACGGACCCGAAGAGGGCCAGTCTCCGGATGTGGTACTTCCGGCAACAGGCCTCCAATTGCGGGCGAGGGATGGGTATCCGGACCTTGAGGGTTTCACCTGAAGCGGGTTTCATGGTCCCCCCAGCCCGTCCGCGGCGGCGACGAGGCACACCGCGAGGGCGAACGCGTTCACCCACCGGAAGTCCCGGCGGAAGCGGCGCGGGTCGGCGCCCCCGCGCAGGAGGGAAACCAGGGCGGCCCCCGCCAGCACCAGCGCCGCCGCCGCCAGGAGGATGGCCCCCGCGGGCCGGCGCACCAGGCCGAAGAGGGGGAAGGCCAGGGCGGCGCAGGCCGCGGCGTTCACCCAGACGAAGGCCAAACGGTCCGCCTGGCGGCCGGAGAGGACGTCCCCCAGTACCGGGAAGCCGGCCTGCCGGTACTCCGCCTCGAAGCGCCGGAAGAGGAAGATGAAGTGGGGGACCTGCCAGAGGAAGAAGAAGGTCCCCAGGGCCAGCGCCGGGGCGGAGGCCGGGGACGCCCCCGCGGCGGCCCACCCGACCAGGGGCGGCAGGGCGCCGGTCAGGGCGCCCGGGACGGAGGCGAAGGGCGTCCGGCGCTTGAGGGGGGTGTAGAGTCCGGCATACACCGCGACCGCGGCCGCGGCGAGGACCGGCGGCCCGAGGCCCCCCGCCCGGGCGAGGAGGGCCAACCCCGCGGCGATCAGCGCCGCCGCCAGCGCCAGCGCCGACCCCGGCGACACCCGCCCCGAGGGGATCGGGCGGGCGGCGGTGCGGGGCATGCGGGCGTCCGCGGCGCGTTCCTGCCACTGGTTGAGGGCCGAGGCCCCGAAGGCGCTGAGCAGCGTCCCGAGGAACACCTCCCCCAGGGTGACGGACGGGCGCCCGCCGGCGAGCAGGTACCCCGTGACCGCCGTCCCGGCCGCCGCCGCCGATATCCGCCCCTTGACCAGTTCCAGGATCATGTGTCGTCCATCCCTTCCCGTCCAATCCATCCTATTCGCCTATCCCATCGGGGTCGGTATCGGTATCGGGGTCGCAGTCGGTATCGGTATCGCAGTCGCAGTCGGTATCGGGGTCGCAATCGCAGTCGGTGTCGATTGCGATAACGATTGCGATAACGATTGCGATACCGATTGCGATACCGATACCGATTCCAATTCAGATACCGATGGGGGAGTGTCGAAGGGGAGGGGGATCATGGGATATTCCCTTTTGACGGCCCCAGCAGGAAGGCCACGATCGCGTCGACCTCCGCCGCCGTGAGGCCGGGGGACTTCGGCATCGTGGACTGGAAACCCTCGTGGATCTCGGCGTCGGGCTCGGTGATGGCGCGGCGCAGGTAGTCCGCGTCGATCACCACCTCCCGCCGGGTCTCCCCCGAGCGCACCGTGATCGTCTTCCCCGCCAGGTCCCTGAAGCCGGGGGCGTTGGGCGTGTCCCCGGTGAGGGCGTGGCACGCCAGGCAGCCGTGCCGCTGAAAGATCTCCGCCAGCTTCGGGTCCATCTCCGGGGCCGCCCCGGGGGCCTGGCCGTACCACTTCGCGAACGCTTCCCCGGACAGGACGTGGACCTTCGACATCATGTAGGCGTGGCTCTGCCCGCAGTACTCGGCGCAGTAGATGTCGGCGGGCCCCATGGTCTGGGGCTTGAACCAGAGGTAGTTCTCCTGGCCCGGCACGGCGTCCTCCTTGACGCGAAAGGCGGGGATGTAGAAGCTGTGAATGACGTCCAGCGACTTCAGGCTCAGCTTGACGGGTTTCCCCACCGGCACGTACAGTTCGTTGGACTTCCGCCCGTTGGGGTACTCGAAGCTCCAGTCCCACATCCGGCCGGTGACCTTCACCTCCATGGCCCCCTCCGGGACGGACCGCATGAGGCGGAACCCCTCGTAGCCGAAGTAGAACATGCTCAGGACCAGGATCGTGGGGATGACGGTCCAGAGGATCTCCAGCCAGGCGCTCCCCTCCACCTCCACCGCCCGGGGGTGCCGGCGGCGGTTGTACCGGACGGCGAAGAAGATCATGAGTCCCGTCACCAGGACCAGCAGGACCACGGAGATCCCGACGATGTAGAGGAACACGTTGTCCACGACCTGGGTCAGGTTGGCCTCCGCCCCTTTCATCCCTTCACCTCGAATACCCGACAGAATGGAACCACGAAATACACGGAATACACGAAAGAAGCGGGAAAACCGGAACCGGGCCGGAACCCGCCTGATGACCCATCCCGGAACCGATCGGATGATCATTCCGACGGGTTGCCTCTTTGTTTATATCCCGGATAAGATTCGGGCTCGTCAGTATTCCCACGCTCAAATCCCTTTTCGTGTATTTCGTGTATTTCGTGGTAGCAATTACTCGTTACCTCAAGGCGGTGTCGGCGAACGTCAGGATCATGATGACCGCCAGGGTGGCGATGGTGAGCAGGAGCATGATCTTGAAGAACCGCTCCTCGTGTTTGAGCCGCATGAAGTGGGCCACCACCAGGCTCCCCTTCACGGCGGCGACGCTCAGCGCCACGATGACGCTCAGCCGGCCGAAGTGCAGCCCCGCCGCCGTGATGGTGACGCCCGTCAGGCACAGGAGCCCGAGCCAGACCATGACGTAGGTGCCGTAGGGGACCGGTTCCCTGTGCTCGACCTTGCCGTTCTGCGCGTCCATGGGCGCTCCTTTACGAGATGAGGTAGAACAGGGGGAAGAGGAAGATCCAGACCACGTCCACCAGGTGCCAGTAGAGGCCGGCGTTCTCCATCTGGATCAGGAGCCGGGCCGGGGCGGTGGCCCCGCGCAGCACTTTCCGCAGCATGACGGCCAGCACCCCCACCCCCGCCAGGACGTGGATCCCGTGGAGCCCCGTCATGGCGTAGTAGAGGCCGAAGAACAGGTTCTCCCCCGGGGTGTGGCCGGTGAGTTCCGGGGAGTTGGGCCAGATCCCGTGGTGGATCTTGGCGCTCCACTCGAAGTACTTGTTCACCAGGAAAACCACGGCCAGCAGGATGGTCAGGCCGGTGAAGAAGGCGCTGAGCCGGGCCCGGTCGCGCTCCAGGGCCCCCACCGCCAGCACCATGGTGAGGCTGCTGGTGAGCAGGACCACCGTGTTGACCGTCCCCAGGAGGGTGTCGAGTTGGAGGGTGCAGAAGTGGAAGTCGGCCGGGAACTTGGCCCGGTAGACCGCGTAGAGCAGGAAGAGCCCGCCGAAGAGCACCATCTCCGTGAGGAGGAAGAGCCACATGCCGATGCGCGCGCCCAGCGCGTCGGAAGGGTGGCCGTGGACGGCCTGCTCGCCCGTGCTCATGCGTCACCTTCCCTCGGCGGCGTGTCGGCGCCGTTCGGGGTCTCGGCCCCCGCGTTCTCCGGGAACCAGTAGGGACCGTGGGTCACCACCGGTTCCGCGTGGAAATTCTCCACCGGCGGCGGCGACGCGGTCTTCCACTCCAGGGTGGGGCCGCCCCAGGGGTCCGCCGGCGCCGGCTCGCCCTTCTTCAGGGCCCGCAGGAAGTTCCAGGACAGCACCACCAGCCCGGCCACCATCAACCACGAGCCCACGGTGGCCACCGCGTGCGGCGTGTGGAAGCTCGGCAGGTAGTCGTAGTAGCGCCGCGGCATGCCCATCCACCCCATGGCCAGCATGGTGAAGTAGAGCAGGTTGAAGCCCGCGAAGAACAGGACCCACGAGACGATCACGGGGCGGAAGGGGTACATCCGGCCGAACATCTTGGGGAACCAGTAGAGGAGCGCGGCGAAGAAGGCCAGGCCGGTCCCCCCGAACATCACGTAGTGGAAGTGCCCCACGATGAAGTAGGTGTCCGTGATGTGGATGTCGGTGGCCAGGGCGCCGTTCACCAGGCCCGTCAACCCCCCGATGGAGAAGAGGAAGATGAAGGTGAGGGCGAAGAGCATGGGGGGCGTGATGCGGGTGGCCCCCTTGTACAGGGTCGCCACCCAGTTGAAGACCTTGACGCCGCTGGGGATGGCCACAATGAACGTGAGAAGGGAAAAGAGGGCGCGGGACGTGTCGCTCATCCCGGCGGTGAACATGTGGTGGCCCCACACCAGGTAGCCCACGAAGGCGATGGCCATGCTGGAGAAGGCGATGGCCTTGTAGCCGTAGATGTTCTTCCGGGCGAAGGTGGGGAAGATCTCCGAGATCACGCCCATGGCGGGCAGGATCATGATGTAGACCGCCGGGTGCGAGTAGATCCAGAAGAGGTGCTGGTACAGGAGCGGGTCGCCGCCCCGGGCGGGGTCGAAGAGCCCCAGGGCGAAGAGGCGCTCCAGCATCAGCAGGACCACCGTGATCCCCAGGATGGGGGTGGCCAGGATCTGGATCCAGGCCGTGGCGTAGAGGGACCAGACGAAGAGGGGCATCCGGAAGAACCCCATCCCTTTCGCCCGCAGCCGGTGGATGGTGACGATGAAGTTGATCCCCGTGAGGATGGAGGAGAAGCCGAGGACGAAGACCGCGAAGGCCGCCAGGGTGATGTTGGTGGTGGTGCGGACGGCGTAGGGGACGTAGAAGGTCCACCCGGTGTCGGGCAGGCCGGTCCCGGTGAAGAGGGCCACCACCGCGAGGACCGCGCCCGTCATGTAGAGCCACCACGAGAGGAGGTTCAGCCGGGGGAAGGCCACGTCCCGGGCCCCCACCTGCAGGGGGAGGAAGAAGTTCCCGAACACCGCCGGCAGGCCCGGGACGATGAAGAGGAAGATCATGATGACGCCGTGGGTGGTGAAGAGGGCGTTGTAGGTCTGGGCGGCCATGAGGGTCCGGCCCGGGGCGATGAGTTCGAGGCGCATCAGGACCCCGATGAGGGCCCCGATCCCGAAGAAGGTCGACATGGACACCAGGTAGAGGACCCCGATTCGCTTGTGGTCGGTGGAAAAAATCCACCCCCGGATCCCCGGTCGACCCCCGGGCGGGGACAGGTAGCTCTCGGCGGCGGTCGCGGCAGCGGCCGGTTCACTCATGCGTCGGTTCTCCTCGTCTTGCGTTTTCGACTGATGACGACCAGGACGATAACAAAGAGGGCCAGGACCAGCAGGGTGACGACCCCGGCCACCTTGAGGAAGTTGAAGACGTAGGTCTTGCTGACCGGGTCGTAGCTGTAGCAGAAGTTCAGGACCCGGTTGATGGAGGCCGAGGTCCTCCCTTCCGACGCCTCCATCAGGGCCAACTCCACGTCGTTGGGCAGGAACCGGATCCCGTAGAGGTAGCGGCAGATCTTGCCCTGGTCCGAGATGAAGTAGATGGCCCCGGGGTGGGCGTAGTCCTTCCCCTGCCGGACGTAGCGGAAGCCGACCGCGGCGGTGACGGCGTCGATGGCCGCCTGGTCGCCCGTCAGCCAGTGCCAGCTCTCCGGCGGGAACGGCCGCGTGAGAATCTTGAGGAAGTTGGCCTTCTTCTGCCGGGCCAGCTCGGGGGTGTCGCCGGCGTGGAAGGAGATGGTGACCACCTGAAAGTCCTTGCCGGGCTCGGACCGCAACTGGTTCAGGACGTCCGCCAGGCCTTCCAGGAGCGGGGTGCAGATGCCGGGGCAGCGGAAGTAGACCAGGGCCAGCAGCGTCGGTTTCCGGATCAGCTCACCCAGCCGGACCGGCTTGCCCGCCTCGTCCAGGAAGACGAGGTCCTTCGGGAGGAAAGTCCCCAGGTGCTCGTCGATGCCGATGTCCGCGGCCGGGGCCTGGCCCGGCACCCCCGGGGCCGCCGCGATCGCGGACAGCACGGCCAGGAAAATCAGGATCGTCGACCGGAGTCGACCGCCACCGGCAAGACCCGCCCACAGCGCCATGGTACAACGCCCCCTGTCACGAAATCTTTCGAAAACGGCCCTCAGTTCATAACCCGCTCGACTTGGAATTTCTTTAACACAAGCCCGCCGGGGAAAGCAAGGGGGATGTTCAAGCGGGGGCCCGGGTCCCAATATTTGCCTTGACATCGCTACCCTTCCAGTTTATTCCACCGGAATGAGTGATGAAGGACGCACCAACCCCTCCCCGGACCCGGCCAGCGAGGCGCCGGTTCTCCGGCCGTCCCCGGCCCGATCCGGCCGGGCCCTGGTTTACGGCTGTTTTCTCCTGTCGGGGGCGAGCGCCCTCGTCTACGAGGTCGTCTGGATGCGCCAGCTCCGCCTCACGATGGGAGCGACCACCTCGGCCATCAGCACCCTCCTGGCCGTCTACATGGGCGGCCTGGCCCTGGGGGCCGCGATCTTCGGGCGGGTCGCCGACCGGAGCCGGTCCCCGCTCCGGCTCTACGCCGTCCTCGAGATCGCCATCGGGCTGTACGCCCTGTTGCTCCCCTTCCTGTTCGCCTGGGCGAGCCCCCTTTATGTCGCGACGGCCCGGGGCGTCCCGGACAGCCCCGCGCTCCTGGTGGCCCTGCGGGCGGTTTTCGGGGCCGCGCTCCTGCTCCCCCCGACGCTCCTGATGGGCGGCACCCTGCCTGTACTCGTCCGCTTCGTCGGGCGCAGCGAAGCGCGCTTCGGCCGCGACCTCGGCACGCTCTACGGCGCCAACCTCGCCGGCGCCTGCCTCGGGAGCCTCGCCGCCGCGTACGCGCTGATCCCCAACCTGGGGCTCCAGGGCGCGACCCTGTGGGCGGTGGTCGCGAACCTCGGGATCGGGGTGCTGGCGCTGTCGTGGAGGACCGCGGATCCGCCCGTGCCGGCGGCCGCCGCGCCCCCCCCCGAAGCCGGCGGGCCCGCCCCCCGCATGGACCGGTTCCGAAACCTGCTCTACCTCACGGCTTTCGTTTCGGGCTTCACCTCCCTGGGTTACGAGATCCTGTGGACCCGGGTGCTGCTCTTCGCGTTCACCAGCACGATGCAGGCCTTCGCCGTCATCCTGGCGACGTTTTTGGCCGGCCTGGCCCTGGGCAGCGGGCTCTTCGCCGTGGCGGACCGGCGGGGGGGGCGCGTCCGGGCGCTGGCCACGGCGCTCTCCCTCGGCGGCCTCCTGGCGCTCCTCCTGGTCCCGCTGAGCCCCCGCGCCACCGACATCGTCCGGGCCTTCGCCGCGGGGGGCGAGGGGGCCGTCTCCGCGGGGATGGCCCTCGCCGCGGGCCTCGTGATCCTGGCCCCGGCCACGCTCATGGGCTTCGTCTTCCCGATGACGAGCCGCCTGTTGACCCGCGACCTCCATCACGCCGGCCGGGGGATCGGCAGCGCGTACACGGTCAACACCCTCGGGGCGGTGCTCGGTTCCCTGGCGACGGGGTTCGTTCTGATCCCGCTCCTGGGGCTCAAGGGGAGCCTGATGGCCCTGGCCGCCGTCCAGGTGGCGATGGGCTGGGCCCTGCTGCCCTGGGCGGAGGGGCGCACCGCCGCCCGCCGGCTCGTCGCCCTCACCGGGTTGGGGCTGCTCGCCGCCTTCTGGGGTGCGGCCTCGGTGCTGCGCGGGCCCAACCCCTTCGACCGGGTCCCGGCGGAGCGGATCGTGGCCCACCGCGACGGCGTGGCGGCGTCGGTCTCCGTGGTCCGCAACGACCGCGGGGGCAAGACCCTCCGGATCGACGGCTTCGAGGCCGCCGCTTCCGACGCGATCGCCGCGTACATGGGGATGATGACCCACATCCCCATGCTGGTTCACCCCGACCCGCACGCGCTGCTGGTGATCTGTTTCGGCACCGGCACGACCGCGGGGGCGGGCCTGCACTACCCCGGGGCGCGCGTGGACGTCGTGGACATCGACCCCAACGTCTTCGCGATGGCGGGACACTTCCGCGACGTGAACGGGAACGTGGCCGGCGACCCCCGCGCCCGGCTCATCGTGGACGACGGCCGGAACTTCCTGCTGACCACGGACAGGACCTGGGACGTGATCACCTCCGAGCCGATGCCGCCCGTCTTCGCCGGCGTGTCGAGCCTCTACTCCCGGGAGTACTACGCCCTGGCCCGCCGGCGGCTGAACCCGGGGGGAATCCTGGTCCAGTGGCTGCCCTTCCACCTCATGACGCCCTCCGAGGCCGCCTCGATCCTGCGCACCGTGCAGGCGGTTTTCCCCGAGACCACCCTCTGGGTGCACAGCCTCACGGGGATCATCGTCGCCCGCCGCGACGCGCCCGTTGAAATCGACACGGTCCGCCTGCGCACCCTCTGGGACCGTCCCGGTCTCCGGGGAGACCTCGCGCGCCTGGGGGTGCCGGGGGTGGAGCACTTCGTCGGCCTCTACATGCTGGGCCCCGAGAGGGTCCGGCGGGTTTCAGCCGGGGCCCCGCTCGTCACCGACGACTTCCCGCTCCTGGAAACCCACGCCCCCCTGTGGTTGTCCGGGCGGTGGAATGTGGGCCGCTTGTGCCACAACGAGGCGCAGGCGCTGGAAGCGGTCTACCGGGCCCGTCTTGACGAACCGCTTCCCCTGAAACCGTCCCCGGAGGCCGACCGCCTGCAGCGGGCACGGCCGGCCGGGAGCCGCCTTCTCCTGGGGGGGCTGTACGTGGACGTGGGGAATCACGACCTCGCCCGGGCCGAGTTCGAGGCGGGTCTGGGTGCGGCGAGGGGACCGGAGGACCGCGACCTCTTCCTTCGCGCCCTCGCGGCTATCGACGAACTGCGGCGCAAGCCGGGCGGGGCGCCGCGGCCATCGGGTGCCGCCTCCCCCTGAACGACGGGCAGAACCCCCGGCGCCGCCCGGCAGGCGGCGCGTACTGTAGGCGCCTTCTGCCGGAAGGCGCCCTTCAGTCCAGCGGGATGGCGGGGACGGCGGCGGAAACGTCGACGGCACCGACGGTGGCGAGGAGAAGGAGGACCCCGAGTCCGAAAAGGGTCGCACGTACCCTGCCGGCACCTCCGGAGAACAGCTGTTGCATCGTACCTTGCCGGATCAGTCCGTGTTGTCGTCGGGTTTGCCGCCCGGGCGGGTTTTCCGCCCCGCGGCGAAAAACTCCTCCCACTCCCGGACGTCCACGTGGGAGGGCTTGCCGCTCGCGGGCCGGCGGGGCGGGGCGCCGTGGGAGGGGGCCGAACGGAGGAACTCTCGCCCCGACACCACGGTGGCGCCCAGGGCCCGGCACGACGACGCCAGGGCCCGGTCGGCGGTCACCACGGTCACGCCGCGAACCTGGGCCTGCTGGTTGAGGAAGCCGAGGATGACGTCGTCCGCCGGGCGCTTCCCGGAGAAGCGGACCTTGACGTCGCCGAGGTCGGTATCCGCCACGAAACCGCCGGAGGGGGGGCCGTCGAAGACGAGATGATAGCGCCCGCCGCAGCGCCCGGCGATCTCCCGCACCCGGTCCGCCGTCACGCGGGCCCCGTCCGGGCTGGCGCCCGCCCCCAACTCGTGCATCAGGTTGTGCCCGTCCACCACATACGCCATTTCCCCGCCCCTCATCCCCCCTGTATCCGGATCAGTATTGGTATCGCTATTGGTGCCGCTATCGCTATCGGTATCGCCATCGCCCCCATCGCTCTAACGATCGCCCTTCACCCTCACCCGTTCTTTTCCCCCGCCGGCCGGGTGGCCACGGCCTCGATCTTCCGCTCCAGGCCGGCGATCACTTGCCGGTTGGCCGAGCCTTCCACGGCCTTGACGGCGATGTCCTGGACCTTCTGATAGGCGCCGTCCATCTGGGCGGTCAGCGCCGAAATGCGGGCGTTCTGGTCGGCCGCGACCGCCTCCAGGGCGGCGATGCGGGCCTTGAGGACGTTCTTCTCCCCCTCCGACTCCGCCTTGAGCAGCGCCTCGGCCTTCTCCGCGTCCTCGCGCACCCGCTGGACGGCGTCCTTCACGGCCCGCCCCACCTGGGCGTCCAGTTCCTTGGGGAAGGTCTCGACCTTTTTCTCCAGTTCGGCCAGCCGGGACTCCTTCTCCAGGACCAGGGCCTCCCGCCCCTTCAGCTCCTTCTCCTTCTCGGCCGAGGTCCGCTGGAACTCCTCCCGGAGGGCGGCGATTTCTTTCTCGAGCTTGAGCTTCTGATCGGCCAGCGCGTTCTGGGCCTGTTCCTGCTGCCGCTTGAAGCCATACTCGAACTCCTCCTGCCGGCGCTGCCGGTCCTTCTTCTCCTGGGCGTCCCGCTCCTTCAGCGCCTCGGCGTGGGCCGCGGCCTCCTTCTCCCAGGCCGCCCGGGCCTCGCCGCTCTCACACTCCAGCGCCTCCTTGAGGGCGGCCATCTCCGCCTCGAACTCGGCCTTGCGGCGCTGTTGGGCCTCCACGAGCGCCGCGAGCGAATGGGCCGATTTCTCGATCCCGAACACCTCCTCCAGGTCGCGGGTCTTGATCGCGATGGACTCCTTGAGCTTCAAGTATTTCCCCGTCGCTTCCTCCAGGTTCTCGGACAGCTCGGCCAGCATCCGGCCGATATCCCCCTTGAGCCGGGTGATCTGCGGTACGACGCCCTCTTCGGCAAGGGTGTCGGCCGCCTCGGTCACCTCCCGGCGGTGTTTTTCCTCCGCGATCTTCTCCGGGCGGAGTTCGGTCCGGGCCTTGTCCTCCAGCTGGGCCTTCATCTCGGCGTAGGCCTCCAGCAGTTGCTGCTTGGTGCTGGAGAGGGAAACCTCCGGTTTCTCGGACGTCTTTCTCGGTGGCATAGTGTTTTCCTCCTGTTGTCCGGTCCTGGGGACCCGGCTTTTCGTTCCGGGGGGAATGCGTCCACAGGCGAGCGCCCCCGGGGCCCCCCTGACCCCGGCGGGCCCGCGAGGTCTCTCAGTCGTTCGCCCGGGGGCCCTGGCCGTCCGTGCAGACCGCCAGGATCTCCGGGCCGAACTCCTCCACGGCCCGCTGCCCCGCGGCGAGGATCAGGTCGTAGGTCCCCACGTCCCAGAGCTGGATGTACTTGTCGAAACGGACCTTCACGTAGATGATCTCGTGGTGGTGCATGTCGATGGAGAAGGCCATCTGGCTCTCCACGATGGTCTTGGTGAACACCTTGTTGACGTGCACCATGGCCTCGTAGAAGCTCCTGGGGTTGGGCTGCATCTTCTCCATGAAGTCCACGGCGATCACCACGTCGGCCCCGCGGCGGACGGCGGCGAGCACCGGGAGCGGGGCCGAGTAGAGCCCGTCGAAGAGCAACCGCCCGTCCAGGCGGATGGGGTGGAAGAACGGGTACACCGCGCTGGAGGCATACACCGCGTCCACCAGGTCCCCGCGCTCCAGCTCGACGCCCTCCCCGGTTTCGTAGTCCGTGGCCTGGAGGACCAGGGGAACGTTCAGTGCCTCGAGCCGCCGCTCCCCGTACATTCCCCGGAAGAGGCGGAAGATCGGGGCGGTCTTGAAGAAGGAGAAACTGTGGCCAAAATCCGCCTTGCACAGCCCGAAGGTGGCGGCAACGCTTTTCCAGTCCCGCAGGAACAGCGACGGGCGCAGTTTGTCCCGGAAAAAGCCGGCCATTTCCTCGTGGGAGTAGCCGGAGGCCCACATGGCGAGGGTCCCGGCCCCCCCGCTGCAGCCGACCAGCAGGGAGGGGCGGATGGCGTGCGCGTCCAGGAAGCGCAGCAGGGGGATGGCCGACAGCGGTTTGAGACCGCCGCCCCCAAGCACCAGGGCCACCCGGGGTTTCCCCTTTCCCGCCGCTTGTTCTGCAACGTCAGTGGTCATCGTGAATTCCCTTGCTTTTCCCGGTCGGTTTCCCCATAGTTGGGAATTATAGGACCCTTTCCGTGAAGGTTCAAGCCATGAGATGGATCGAACGTTTTTTGATTGGGCATCTTCGGCGGCAACTTCTCCGAATCGAGCGGACCGGCGGTGCGGCGTCAGGCCCCGGGCGCGAACCGCCGCCCCTCCGGTTCTTCCTGTTCGGGTTCTCGGGTGTTCGCAACGCGGGGGCCGACGCCCGGATGGAGGAGGCGGTCCGCCAGGTCCTGCACCTCTTCGGCCGGGAGAACACCGAGGTGGTCTCGCTGCTGAGCACCCGCAAGCCCGGGGGCATGTTCACCCGGTCGGGGATCGAGCTGACCAGGGGATACTTCGAGGGGTCCCGCCGGGTGACCGCGGACTGCCGGATGGACCGTTTCATTCTGAAGATGGCCTGCACCCATCACGTCAACATGGTGGTGGAAGGGGCCGTGTTCAAGAGCAACCTCAGCAACGTTCTGACCCTGGCCTTCGCCGGGCTGCTCGGGGCCGCGGACCGGGCCGGCAGCCTTTCTCTCGCCTGGGGGGTGGAGGCCGGGCGGATGGACCCGGAGATCGCCTCCTTCGTCCAATGGGCCTGCCCGAAATCCCACTTGATCGTTCGGAATTCCTCCTCCATGGACATCCTCACGAAACTGGGATTGAATCCCGTTTTGGGGACCGATTGCGCCTGGACCTTCCACCCGCGCCCGCCGTCATTCGGCGAAAACGTGCTCCGGAAGGCCGGGTGGGACGGGAGCACGCCCGTCCTGGCCGTCTGCCCCGTCAACCCTTACTGGGTCCCCTCGTCCAGCAGTCCGGGGAAGTGGGTGGTGAACGCCCTCACGGGGCGCTATCGGTACGCGCATCGCGGTGGGATGACCTTTCACCGGACCGGGGCCGACGTTGAGGCGAAACACCGGCGTTACCTGGACGCCATCGCCGGGGCCGTCCGGGCCCACCGGCAGGCACACCCCTGTTTTCCGGTCCTGGTGGGCACCTCGCTCATCGACGACCGGTCTTGCCGGATGCTTTCGGAGCGGCTTGGAGCGGCGCCGGTTTTCAGCGCCGAGGCGTACGACATGTTCGAGACCGTGTCCCTGCTCCGATGCGCGTCGCGGATCGTCACGTCGCGGTTTCACGCCGGGGTCCTCGCCATGCCGCAGGGGGTTCCCTTCGCCGCCGTCACCCTGGACGAGCGGCTCCGGAACCTGCTGGCGGGCTTCGGGCGGGAGGACCTGGCCATCGACTGCGGGGACGTCGATCTGGAGGAAAAGCTCGTGGTCCGCCTCCGCTCCCTGGTCGATGACGGGGAGCCCCTCCGGGCGGCACAGCGGGACCACGTCCGGGAGCAACTCCGGGAGATGGGGCGGATGGGCCAGTACCTCGCCCGGGTCGTGAAGGAGCGCTGGCCGTCCTTCCCCATGCCCGCCCGGGGCGAGGCCTGGGAAGAGTACCTCCCCCTGACCGACCCCGTCCTCCGGCGGCTCCTGGAGGAGAGCGCCGGCAGCCCGCCGCCTCCCCCGTCCCCGCCGCGCGCCTGACGGCAAAGATCAGGCGCCCGTTTTCACCACCGCCCGGGCAAGGGCGACGAGGTCCGCGGCGTCGGCCGAACCGCTGCCATCGACGTCGGCGCAGGCGATCCCGCAGGGAAGTTGGGGCAGGCTCCCGGCGAACCAGGCGCCCAGGAGGGCCAGGTCCGCCGCGTTCACCAGCCCGTCCCGGTTCAGGTCGAAGGGGGACGCCCCGCCGGGGGTCCGGCTGGCCTGGGCCGTGTTGCCGTAACAGCCCAGGTTGGCCCGGCCGCCGTTGGGTGACGGTTCCTCCGCCCAGGGCGAGGCCGGGTCGGCGGCATCGAGGGCGGGGCTGGTGAGGGCGTCCGCGACCCAGCCGCCGGCCCCGCCGCCCGCGGACGGGTCCCAGCGCCCGCCGGCCGATTTCAGGTGGAAGTCGCCGGCGGCGGGGTCCGCGAACAGCGGGTCGGCGGTGATATTGCCCGCCCCCGGCAGGCCCCCGAGGGACAGGGTGTAGGCGGCCTGCAGGGTGGACCCTTCCCGGACGTAGACGTCGCCCGTGCTGTTCCCCCAGAAAATGCAGTTCTTCACGGTGACGTGGGAGTCGTTGTCCACGAAGACGGCGTTCCCGCCCAGGGCGCCCGGGGCCGTGTTGAGGGCGAAGGTGCAGTGGTCCAGCCAGGCGTGGGAGGGCCCGGGGCCGGAGTCCACCGCCAGCGCGGCCCCCCCCTTGTCGCTGCTGGACGTGGTGTTGCCGTAGTACAGCTCGTGGTCGAGCCAGGCTTTCCCCCCCTCGTCCACGAAGACGGCCCCGCCGTAGCTGGGGGCGAAGTTGTTGCGGAAGACGTTGCCGGAGAGGTGGGCTTCCTCGGCGTAGGTGAGCAGGCCCCCGCCCCAGCCGTAGCTCTCCATCACCCGGTTGCCGTCCACCACGTTGTTGCGGAAGGTGACGACCCCGGCCGCCAGGCAAACGCCCCCGCCGTGGTCGCCGTAGCCGCGGTTGTCCCGGATCAGGTTCTCCTCGATCAGCATGGTCCCGGTGCCGCCCTCGAGGGACGCGGCCGCGAAGAGCCCGCCGGCCCGCCCGGCCACGTTGTCCCGGATCACGTTGTTCACGATGTGGATCTGGTGCCCCGTGGCCCAGATTCCCCCGCCGCGGTTTCCCGCGCTCCCGTCCGCCGTGCCGTTGTTCTCCACCCGGTTGCCGGAGAGGGTCACCCCGACGGGGTCCGGCCAACCGTCGGGGCCGCAGCTGATCCCGTGCGTCCCCCCGGTGATCCGGAAGCCGTCCACGACGGTCCCGGCCAGGCTTGAAGGGTCGTTGTCCGTCACCTGCAGCGACACGGTGGCATGGGCCCCGTCGCCTTGGACGTGGGAGACCCGGGTGAGCGGGTCCCGCGTGGCGAAGTCCCCGCCGGCGCCCGACGCGTAGTCCGACGCCGAACCGCCGGCGTAGCCCCCCCGCAGCCGCAGCGCCTTGCTCCGCACCTCGACCCGGGCGTAGGCGCCCGCCGCCGCCCGGATCTCGTCCCCCGCGGACGCGGCGTCCACGGCGGCCTGGAGGGTCGGGTAAGGGTGCAGGGCGCTCCCGTCGGCGACGCCGGTGGCGTTGTCGTCGTCAACGCAGACCACCGCCGCGATGCAGGGCGGGGCGACGAGAAGGGCGAGGAGGAAGGCGGGGAGGACCGCCGGGAATCGCCGCCCGGCCGGGGGGATTGCCCGACGGCGCGACGGTCGGGACCGGGGTGAAGGCTGGTTCATGCTCTCTCCCGTTCCAAAAGAACCCCTCAGAGCCGCGACCGTAAGGGAGCGGTCCGCTTCCCTCGGAATCCACAGCCGCGACCGCAAGGGAGCGGTCCCTTCGGCAATCCGGAGTATACCACACCTCCCGGAATCCATCAGATCCGCGACCGTAAGGGAGCGGTCCCTCCCCCGAAAATCCAGGTTCATCCAGGGATCATGCAGATCGACCGCAACCGGTATCACCCTGTTCCCGGCGCTGGGGCCGCAAGCGAAGTCTTTCGAGGGCTTTCGATCGTTTCATCACAGCCGTTCCACCTTTAAAAACGCTCAGGGCGACCGAAAGGCGTGGAACCGGCATCGCGGAGCGGCAGCTCCAGGCCGCCAAGGGGACCCCCACGCCGCCGGCGTACAACCTTTGTCGATGGAAAATGACAGGATGAGCACCCCAACCCCGGCAGGGGTTGAACAACGGCGACGAAGTCTCCCCGGGCGACAGTTCAGGCAAAAGCAGTGAAGACCCCATTCCCGCTGGATTTTCGGGTTTTTGCGAGTCCGTCAAATTTATCTTGACATGGGCGGTGGTTTAAGTTAAATTTCGCCGTCTCTCGGGCGGTTAGCTCAGTCGGGAGAGCATCGGTCTTACAAACCGGGGGTCACAAGTTCGAGCCTTGTACCGCCCACCAGGAAACGATCTTTTGAGTTTTAGCCGTCGCCGGTGTTGTTTGGGAGGGATCGGAAAGGCCGGGGCGGTTGGATACCCGGGCGGGGTCGTAGTTCAGTCGGTTAGAACGCCGGCCTGTCACGCCGGAGGTCGCGAGTTCGAGTCTCGTCGACCCCGCCACTTAACCAAGCCTTTGCAGTAACTTGCAAAGGCTTTTTTGTTTCCCGCCTTCGTGATGGCCTGCCGGGGGGGGCGTTGTTCGCGAGAGGGGGGGAGACGGGTGAAGGGGGGAGGGTTATGGTCCGCGTCGGGACGACGCGTACGAACAGGCGGGGGGGATCCGCGTCGGGACGACGCGTACGAACAGGGGGGGGGATCCGCGTCGGGACGACGCGTACGAACGCGGGGGGGGTCAAGGGGTTTTGTAGACGTCGGTGCTGAGGTATTTGAGGCCGGAGTCTCCCGCCAGGGTGACCACCGTCCGTCCCGGCCCGAGCCGCTCGGCGAGCCGGATCGCCGCGAGGACGTTGGCGCCGGTGGACGTCCCCGCGAAGAGGGCCTCCTCCCGGGCGAGGCGCCGTGCCATCGCCTTGGCGTCGGCCGTCGTCACCGGCAGGACGTCGTCCACCAGGGAGGGCTCCCACAGCGGCGGCGTGTAGCCGATCCCGACGCCCTCGATCTTGTGGGGGCCGGGCTGCCCCCCGCCCAGCACGGCGGACTCCGCGGGCTCGACGGCGACGACCCGGACGCCCGGCCTGTGCCGCTTCAGCACGGTGGCCACGCCGCGCAGGGACGCCGACGTCCCCACGCAGTGGACGAAGGCGTCCACCGCACCGCCCGTCTGCTCCCAGATCTCCTCGCCCAGCGGGTGGTAGCCGGCGATGCTGTCGCGGTTGTTGAGCTGGTCCGTCCAGTAGGTTCCCGGCTCCCGGCTCAGGACGCGGGCGGCCTCGATCATGTCCAGGATCAGCTTTTTGGTGGTGAGACCCCCCTCGCTCGGGACCAACGTCAGTTCAGCGCCCAGGGCGGCCATATGGTCCCGCTTCTCCCGGCTGAACGCCTCCGAGGTGACGATGCGGATGCGGTAGCCCCGGGCCGCGCAGACGAAGGCCAGCGACGTCCCCGTGCTGCCGCCCGTGTACTCCACCACGGCGCCCCCGGGTTTCAGACGGCCGTCCGCCTCGGCCGCCGCGATCACGGAAGAAGCCATCCGGTCCTTCATGCTGCCGGTGGGGTTCTCCCCCTCGAGTTTGACGACGATGTCCGCGCAGCCGGGCGGGACGACCCTGCGAAGCCGGACCATCGAGGTGTTTCCGACGGCCTTCAGAATGTCCATGTACCGTAACCCTCCTCTTTCGAGCCCTTCGGCAAGGGCGAAGTCTACCCCGCCGGCGGCCGGCTGTCAACCGGGGGAACTTCGCAGGAACGTCTTTCTCCCACGGGTCTGAAGGATACCCGGAGCAGGCGGTCGGGTCAGCGCTCCCCCCACTTCAGTTTCCGGCGCAGCACGTCGAAGAAGCTCTGGGTTTCGGGCATCACGAGGCGGGCGTCGTGGGGCGAGGCGGCCACCTCCGCCACGTCGCCGGGGACCATGGGGCACCCCACCTGGCCATCGACGGTCATCATGACGTCCTCGCCCGCCAGCAGGCGGACGCGGACCGGCTCGGAACCGTCCAGGACGATGGGGCGGTGGGTGAGGGTGTGGGGGCAGATGGGCGCCAGCACCAGGTTCCGGCTGGTGGGCGTCACGATGGGGCCGCCGGCGGACAGGGCGTAGGCGGTGGACCCGGTGGGCGTGGCCACGATGAAGCCGTCGGCGTTGTAAGGGGAGAGGAACCGGGGGCCGACGGTCACCTCGATGTGGATGATCCGGGCCAGGGCGCCCTTGGTGATGACCATGTCGTTGAGGGCCAGGTGCTCCGCGAGGACGACCCCGTTCCGCTTGAGGCGGGCTTCGAGGCGAAGGCGGTTCTCCATCCGGAAGTGCCCGTCGAGGATCTGGTTCAGGTTGGGGATCATGTCCTCCCGCGGGACTTCCGTCAGAAATCCCAGGGAACCGAAGTTGATCCCCAACAGGGGAATGCGCCGGGTGTTGAGGTGCCGGGCCACGCTGAGGAGGGTGCCGTCGCCCCCGAGCACGATGAGGAGGTCGGTGTCCGCGGGGACCTGGTCGATGGGGAAGCGGTCCACGCTCCGCAGCAGGGTCGCCGCGGCCCGTTCCTCTACGGCGGTGCGCAGGCCGCGCCCGGCGAGGAAGTCCAGGAGCTGGTAGACGGGTTCCGAGGAAGCCCCCCGGAGGTCCTTCATGAAGATCGCGGCGCAGTGGAAGCACGGGTCGCTCATGGGTCGCCTCCCTTGAGGTGAAGCAGGTACTCGACGTTGCCGTCGGCGCCGGTGACGGGGGAGACGGTGTGCCCCAGCACCCGGAAACCGAGGTGCCGGGCGACGTCAGCCACCGTTTCGAGGACTCGTTCCCGCACGGCCTCGTCCCGGACGATCCCGCCCTTCCCCACCTCGCCCGGCCCCGCCTCGAACTGGGGCTTGACCAGGGTGACCACGTCGGCGTCCGCCCGGCCGCCCGCGTCCAGCAACCGGCGGATCGCGGGCAGGATCAGCGTCTGGGAGATGAAGGAGACGTCCATCACCACCCGGTCGAACACCACGCCCGGGAAGTCGCCGGGCCCCAGGTAGCGGGCGTTGAAGCCCTCCCGAAGGACGACCCGCGGGTCGGTGCGCAGTTTCCAGTGCAGCTGGTTGCGGCCCACGTCGATGCAGTGGACCTGCCGGGCGCCGCGGGAGAGGAGGCAGTCGGTGAAACCCCCGGTGGAGGACCCCACGTCCAGGCAGACCGCCCCGTCCACCGGGAGGGCGAAGACGTCCAGGGCGTGGGCCAGCTTGAGCCCGCCACGGCCCACGAAGGGGCAACCGTCCCCCAGGACCCGGAGGGGCAGGGTGTCGTCCACGCGGGTCCCCGGCTTGTCCACCTTCCGGTCGCCCGCCAGCACGAGCCCCGCCATGATCAGGGCCTGGGCTTTGACGCGCGTTTCCGCCAGTCCTCGTTCAACCAGCAGACTGTCGAGTCGTTCCTTGGCCATCGTCTTTCTTCGAAGAACTCCGCGACCCGCTCGGCGATGCCTTCCGCATCGAGGCGGTAGCGGGCCAGGAGGATGCGCGGGTCGCCGTGGGGGATGACCCGGTCGGGCAGCCCCATCCGGAGGATACCCTGGGTGAAGACGTTGTCGTCCTGGAGGAATTCCGTGACCGCCGCCCCGAAACCGCCCGGGAGGATGCCCTCCTCCACGGTCACCACGAGGCGGCCCTCGGCGGCCTGGCGGATCAGGTCGCGGTCGAGGGGCTTGGCGAAGCGGGCGTTGACGACCGTGCACTCGATCCCTTTCCGGGAGAGGGTCTCGGCGGCCTTCAGGGCGGGGTGGACCCGGCTGCCGATGGCGATGAGGGCCACGTCCTTCCCGGTCCGCAGCACCTCGCCCTTGCCCACGGGGACCTCGCGCGGGGGCCCCTCGAGGGAGACCTCCTCGCCGGCCCCCCGGGGGAAGCGGATGGCGGCGGGCCCGTCCAGGCGCGTGGCGGTGAGGAGCATGTCGCGGAGTTCCGCCTCGTCCTTGGGGGCCATGACCGTCATGTTGGGGAGGATGCGCAGGTAGGCGAGGTCGTACAGCCCGTGGTGCGTGGGCCCGTCGTCCCCGACGATCCCCGCCCGGTCCAGGACGAAGGTCACGGGAAGGTTCATGAGGCAGACGTCGTGGAAGACCTGGTCGAAGGCCCGCTGGAGGAAGGTGGAGTAGATGGCCACCACGGGGTGGTACCCTTCCGTGGCCATCCCGGCCGAGAAGGTCACGGCGTGCTGCTCGGCGATGCCCACGTCGAAACAGCGGTCCGGGTATGCCCGCTTGAAGGCGTCCAGGCCCGTCCCGCTCAGCATGGCGGCGGACACGGCGACGAGCCGGTCGTCCGTCCGGGCCAGCTCGCGGAGCGTTTCCGAGAACACCGCGGTGTAGGTGGGCGGCCCGCCGGACCGGAGCCCCTTGCCGGTGGCCACGTTGAAGGGGGAGGCGCCGTGCCACTTGTCGGGCTCCTTCTCGGCCGGGGCGTAGCCCTTCCCCTTGGTGGTGACCACGTGGAGCAGGACGGGCCCCTCCATGTCCCGGATCTCCCGGAAGGTCTCCACCAGCTTGGGAACGTTGTGACCGTCCACCGGGCCGAGATAGCGGAGCCCCAGTTCCTCCAGCAGTTTGCCGGGAACGAAGAAGGTCTTGATGGCGTCCACCAGGTTCTTGGTGGTCTTGAGGAGTTGATTCCCGATGCCGGGGATGCTGCGGAGGACGGCCTGGACGTCCCGGGCGAAGACGGTGTAGACCTGGCCGTCGATGATGCGCTTGAGGTACCCCGACCAGGCCCCCACGTTGGAGGAGATGGACATCTCGTTGTCGTTGAGGACGATCAGCAGGTTGTTGCGGCGGTGCCCGGCCTGGTTGAGCCCCTCCATGGCCATCCCGCCCGTGAGGGACCCGTCGCCGATGACGGCCACCACCCGGTTGTCACGGCGGGCCATGTCCCTTCCGACGGCCATGCCCAGGGCGGCGCTGATGGAGGTGGAGGCGTGCCCCGCCGTGAAGGCGTCGTGGGGGCTCTCCTGGCGGTTGCAGAAGCCGGTGATCCCCTGGTAGGTGCGGAGGGTATGGAAGGCGTCGCGGCGCCCGGTGATCAGCTTGTGGGTGTAACACTGGTGGGAGACGTCCCAGAGGATCTTGTCCCGGGGCGTGTCAAAGACGTAGTGCAGGGCCAGGGTCAGCTCCACGACGCCGAGGTTCGACGCCAGGTGGCCCCCGTTCTTGGACACGACCTCGATCATCCGGTCCCGGATTTCGGAAGCCAGCGGTTCCAGGTCCTCCAGTGACAGTTTCTTCAGGTCCGCCGGGCTGTCGATGGTTTCGAGCATTCTCCGCGCCTCCCGGTCCGCGATCACGGCGTCCCGCTCCCCGGGTCATCTCCCGTTCTGGAAAACGCCAATTTTTTATTATATCAGACAAGAGAGGCCTTGATCGAAAATTCTCGACGGGTGTCCAGCTGCACGATCGAGCCCGGTGAACCCGCAAAGGGTCTTTTGCAGCCTGCGAATGACTCGAATCGAACGTCGGTGATATAATCACTCCATGACAACGGTTCGCGTGATTCGCGGGCTGCAGGGGACCTTTGCGGGACCTTCAAGGACGGGGCCCGGTGAATTCCGCCGTAGGAGCCGGGAGGGTCATGTCCGGCCTGAAGCAGGGGTGGGGGCGGCCGCGGCATCAAGAAAGAATGCAACCCCGGGATCGGGACTGCGTCCTGACGATGTGCGATCTTTTACCGGAGGATCATCATGAAATCCTGTCCCCGCTTGTTCCTTCCGACCGCCGCGGCCTGCCTGGTCCTCGCCCTTTCCATCGCCTGCAAGCAACAGGAGACGGGAAACGGGGCCAAACCCGACGTCCGCAACCGGACGGACGACTGGTGCCTGAACCTCCCCGCGGAGGGGGAAGAGACGGCCAAGGGGGGATCCGTCGCCCAGATGGCCATGCCCTCCGCGCCCCCGCCGGCCCCTGCGATGGCGGACACCGCCCGGCTCGGCCTCGCCACCGGCGGCGCCAAGGACGCGGGCAATTTCCGGGAGAACATCCGGCGAGGCTACCTGCCCCTGCCCACGGACCTCGCCTACGAGGGGCTGTTCTACGACTACTACTTCGACCAGGGCCCCCAGGAGCCCTGCAAGAGCCTCTTCTGCCCCGCCTACGCCGCGGCGGTCTCGAAGGACCCCATCTCGGGGCGGGAGGACCTCTACCTCTCTGTCGGCCTTCAGTCGGGCCTGGACGCTTCCACCTTCACCCGCAAGAAACTCAACCTGGTGGTGGTGCTGGACATTTCGGGCTCCATGTCCGCCAACTTCCGGGACTACTACTACGACGCCTCCGGGAGCCGGAAGCAGCCCGAGGGGGAGGCGGAGGACAAGTCCAAGATGCAGGTGGCCAAGGAGTCGCTGACGGCCCTGCTCGGGCACCTGAAGGAGGACGACCGGCTGGGTGTCGTCCTCTTCGACGACGAGGCCTACCTGGCCAAGCCCCTGCGTTTCGTGGGCGAGACCGACGTGGAGAAGCTCAAGGGCCACCTCCTGGAGCTGGGGCCCCGGGGCGGGACCAACATGGAAGCCGGGATCCGGATGGGCGCCGACCTCTTCAAAACCGTCGCCAACCCGGACCCCGCGGTGTACGAGAACCGCATCCTCTTCCTTACCGACGCCATGCCCAACACCGGCGTCACCGATCCGGAAGGCCTGCTCGAGCTGTCGCGGAAGAACGCGGACCGGCGCATCTTCACCACGTTCATCGGGGTCGGCGTGGACTTCAACACCGAACTCGTGGCGGGCATCTCGAAGGTCCGGGGGTGCAACTACTACTCCGTGCACTCCTCCAGGGACTTCCGGAAACGGCTGGACGAGGAGTTCGCGTACATGGTGACGCCCCTGGTCTTCAACCTGCGGCTGGCCCTGGAGAGCCCGGGCTACCGCATCCTCAAGGTCTACGGCTCCCCCGAGGCCGACCAGGCAACAGGCGAGCTGATGAAGGTCGCCACCCTTTTCCCCTCCAAATCGGTGGAAGGGAAGGTGAAAGGCGGCATCGTCCTGCTGAAGCTCCGCCGGACGGGCGAGGGCGGCTCCCTTTCCCTGAAGGTCTCCTGGGAGGACCGGTCGGGCAAGCCAGGGGAGGAGCGCCGTACTGTGTCGCCGCCGGTCGCCGGGAAGGAGTTTTATGCCCACGGCGGGATCCGGAAGGCCGTCCTGCTGACCCGGTACGCCGACATGCTCCTGAACTGGATGTCCGACGAGCGGGAGACGGCTCAGGCGGGGGGCAAGGTGGTCTGCTCGGTCACGCCGGCGGAGGGGATCCGGGTCCCGGAAACGGCCGCCCTCGGTCGCTGGGAGCGGACGTCCATGCCGCTGGCGGTCTCCGCCCCCTACGCGGACGTGTTCCGCAAATTCCGCGCCCACTTTGCCGCCGAGATGGCCCCGCTGAACGACCCCGACCTCAAGAAGGAAGTGGAGATCCTGGACCTGCTGACCACCCCGAAGAAAGCGGCCCGCGTCGCCGTTCCGGACTGACGCGGGCGGCGCCCGACGGTCCCGCCTTTCACGGCCGCCGGCTGCGGGCAGCGCTTCTTTCTCCTGCCGGGGGTCAGCGTTGCCCGTGGTCAGGACTCGGGGGAATAACGCTTGCCGGGGCGGAGGCAGACGACGCCGGGGGGGACGCTGTCGCAGAGTTCGGGCAGGTAGGCGCCCTTTTCGTGGGCGTCGATCTCAGCGGCGGTGAGGTGCATCAGGAACCACCGCGCCGGGCTCAGGCGGCGGATGGCCTGGGCCCACCCCGAACCGAGCCAGGGAGCGATGAAGAGCGCGTCGAGGGCCCCGGTGTCCTGGGGGGTGTAGCGGGAGGTGTCCTCGTTGTCCCCGTCGTGGAGGAAGCGGAACCCGTCCTCGCACGACCCCAACCAGGAGAGGTGATCGGAGCCGTGGGACGTTCGGAAAGCGCACAGGGTAATGCCGGCGGCGTGGACCTCCCGGGAGAGCAGCCCTCCGGGATGGCTCTCCTGCCCCGGCTCCACCCCGAAGCAGCGGACCGTGCGGTCGAACTGCCGCAGCGTCTCGACGACCCGCTGGGAGCCCACCACGACAGCCCCCATCCGGTGCGCCACGGAGGACGTGAGGGCGGGCTCGAAATGGTCGGGGTGATCGTGGGTCACGAGGATGAGGTCAGCCCGGCTCACGTCCCACACCGACCGGGCGGGGGGGTCGGCCACACCGGGGAGCGGCCGGTAGAAGGCGTCGATGAAGATCCGGCGCGGGCCGGCATCGATCCGGAACCCCGCGTTGCCCACGGCGGTCACTTGCCAGTTCACCTTCCACCCTCCTGAAGCCGTTTCGAAAATCGCCATCCCCGCAAAATGTCTGTCTACGCCCGCGAATCACGCGAATCATCGCGAATTGGAATATCACAAGTCATGTTATTCCTTTTTATTCGGTATTCGCGTCAATTGGCGTTATTCGCGGGAAATACCAATTGGCGACTTTTTGCGGGTGCATCAAGATTCGCCAAACAGCTGAATTTTCCACGGAAAGAGGGTCAAAGTCAATGCCAACCGTCACAAAAAGGAGGTCACCGGTCGGTCGGACCGGGCGCGTTCCCTTGATCGACCCCCCGGTGTTCCCGTTCCAGGGCGTCGTCGAAGGTGAGGAGCCCGATCCCGCTCGACCGCGACCGGGCAAGGAGCAGGCAGTCGACTATTACGCTGCAAGCTCGACCTGCGCCTCTCATTTCCCTTTCCGCCGAATGACGGAGAGCAGGATGAGGGCGGCCAGCAGGAGAGCGGCGGTCCCCGCCAGCACCGCGCGGGACGGCGGCCGCCGGAGGGGGGTGGGGAGGTCCGGCCCGGGGGGTGTCTCCGGGGCCCCGGGCCCGCCGGGCCCGGTCCGGATCGACGGCCCCCGGGATGGCAGCGACGCGGGGACCGGGGGCCCGAGCACAGGGAGCGGCGCCGCGGACGGCGGGCCCGGGCGGAGGGAAAGGGGGAGGGGGGCGGCGGGTGCGCTCCCGGCGGCGGGGCCCGCGCCCTCGATCGCCTCGTCCAGCCGGACGAAGCGGTAGCCCCTTTCCCGCAGGCCCGCGAGGATGCCCGGCAGCGCCCGGCCCGTGGCCCAGCCCCGCCCGTTCACGTGAAAGATCAGGATGCCGCCGTCCCTGGCCCCGGACAGGACGTACTGCTCCAGGCGTTCGGGGGTGACCTTCGGGTCGGGGTCGCCGCTGGCGAAGGTCCAGTGGACCACCCGGTACCCCATCTTCTCCACCTGCTCAAGGGTGCGATCGTCGTAGTTCCCGCCGGGGAAGCGAAAAAACCGGGGGGGCCGGCTTGTCAGCCCCGCGATCACCCGTTCGGCGCGCCGAACGTCCGCCTCGACCTCCGCCGGGCTCATCCGCTCCATGTGCTGGCGGTGGGCGAAGGAGTGGTTTTCCACCTCCACGAAGGGGAAGGCGGCCAGTTCCCGCAACCGGGCGGCGTTGCGCTCCGCGAACTTCCCGCCCGCGAAGATCGTGAAGGGGACCTTCTCGCGGAGGAGGCAGGCCAGGACGGTCTCGTCGAAACCGGCGGGGGCGTTGCTCTCGCAGGCGTCGAAGGTGAGGGCGACCCGCCGCTGGCCGGGCGGCCCCGGGGGCAGGCGGTCCACGACGGCCGCCGCGCAGGAAACGGCGAAAAGCCAGGTCAGAAGGACCGCTGCGGAGCGGCGGCAAGGCGGGGTCATCCGGTTCTCCTTCCCTCGGAGCCGCCGCCTTGGCCCCCGTGGTCCGTCCCCGGGGGCGCAAACGGGGCGACGCATGATTTTCCGCCCCGCGGAAAGCTTTGTCAACCACGGCGCCACGACGCGTGTCCCCACATTCCAGTAAATTTTGACGGGTTCGCAAAAAGTCGGAAAAACGAGCGGGAAAGTGTCTGTAAAGCCTTTGTTTGAGCCATCACCCGGAGGGTGATGGTAATTTTTGCGACCGCATCAACCTTGACTCCGCCGTCCCGACCGGGTATTTTCGATTCATCCGAAGCGCAGGAGGGTCGATCATGCGCCACCCGAAACCCCTTCCGACCGTCGCGGCGAGCCTGACGCTGGCCGTCCTGGGCTGCCTCTGCTTCCAGGCCGCCCCCGCCCAGTCGAAGCCCGACACGGGCGGGCTGATCCTGGCCTGGGAAGCCGCCCAGAAGGCCGACCGAAACACCGAGGTCTTCCGGAAGACCGGCGAGCAGACCTACCACTTCAAGACGAAGCTCTTTCCCTTCGAAGGGGAACTCCGCGTGCTGAACGCCTTCATCGACGATCGCCGCACCGACCCGGAAAACGATTACGGCGGGCTCATCTACGGGGTGGTGACGGTGGAGCTGGTCGGGGCGCCGGCGGACCTGTTCCAGAAGCACTCCATGGCCTACTCCGTGTGGAACGCCGGCAACACGCTTTTCTGGAGTGATTCCAAGGGGCGATGGACCACCTCCCGCGAGTTCCCGTCCGTTTTCGCGAAGGAGCGGGGCGGCGCCGGCTCCAACTGGCTCTTCTGGGTCGCGGACTACTTCTGGTTCATCCTGCTGGCCTTCCTCATCTTCATCATCCTCCTCGTCGGACGCCGGACCAAGCTGCAGATGCGGAAGGCCTTCGACTACCAGGACCGCGCGCAGGCCTCCATCGAGCGCTCCCTGGCCCTGAGCGAGCGCTCGGTGACCCTGGCGGAAGACAGCAACCGTGTCCTGCGGGAAATCCTCGCGACGCTCCGGAAAGGTGAAACCCCGGCCCCGGCCCCGCCCCCGGAAAACCCGCCGGCGCAGACCGGGACCCCCTGAAAACAAAAGCGCGGGTGCCCTCACCCGCGCTTTCACTCTCTGACACCGCCCACGCCCGCGAAAGCATGAGGGACGCGGAACAACCCGAAAATCAAACGGGAAAGTGGTGATGATGCCTCTGCTCGAGCCATCACCCGGAAGGCGATGGCTGGTGTTGCGGTGCCGTCAGATTTCCCAGCGCAGCAGGACGCTCCCCCAGGTGAAACCGGCGCCGAAGGCCGTCAGGAGCACCCAGTCCCCCTTCCGGATCCGACCGTCCCGGCTCGCCTCGAACAGGCAGATGGGGATGGTGGCCGAGGTGGTGTTCCCGAAGCGCTCGATGTTGATGATGTACTGGTCCTCCCGGAGCTTCAGGCGCTCGGCGGTCGCGGTGATGATGCGGATGTTGGCCTGGTGGGCGACGAAGAGCTTGACGTCGTCCGCTTCGAGGTTGTTCTTCTTCAGGATTTTCTCCGAGATGTCGGCCATCTCGGTAACGGCGAACTTGAACACCTGGCGCCCCTCCTGGTGGACGTAGTGCATCTTCTTGTCCACCGTCTCGTGGCTGGAGGGGTTCATGCTGCCGCCGCCGGGCATGTAGAGGAACTTGCCGCCGGCCCCGTCGCAGCGGGTCAGGATGTCCAGCAGCCCCACCTCGCCCTCCTCAGCCGGCTCCAGCAGGGCGGCCCCGGCGCCGTCGCCGAAGAGCACGCAGGTGGCCCGGTCGGTGTAGTCGATGATGGAGGACATCACCTCGGAGCCCACCACCACCACCTTGTTGTGGACGCCGGTCCGCACGAACTTCTCGCCGACCGCCAGGCCGAAGATGAACCCGGAGCAGGCGCCCGAGAGGTCGAAGCCCCAGGAGTTGCGGACGCCCAGCTTGTCCAGGACCACGCAGGCGGTGGAGGGGAAGAACATGTCCGGGGTCACCGTCGGGAGAATGACGAGGTCGATCTCGGAGGGCTCGATGCCCCGTTTTTCGCACAGGCGGCGAATGGCCTGGGTCGCCAGGTCGGAGTTCGTCTGGCCCTTCTCCACGACGTGCCGCTCGTGAATCCCCGTCCGTTCCAGGATCCACTCGTTGGAGGTGTCCACCATCCGCTCGAAGTCCTTGTTGGTCAGGACACGGTCGGGGACGTACATCTCGATGGCTGAAATCTTCACTTTTCTTTGGTTCACGGTTGAAAACCTCGTTCAATCAATGTCAAGCGCGCATTATTACCACTTCGGGCCAGATTATGCAATTTTTTTTTCCGGGCGCTTCCCGGCGCCCACCGCCCCCTCCGCGGTTGTATCTTCCCCGGGCCTGGCGTATCCTTGTCCGGGCGGGACCGGCGGATCGGGCCCCTTTCCCGCCGCATTCCCGACCCTGGAGGTTCACCGTGCCGAAAGCGTTCCCCGGAAGTTTCATCCGCGGTTTCACCGTCCTGTTCGTTCTCGGGGCCGCCCTGGCGGACGCCGAGGCCGGCAAGCCCCGCACCGTGACCGGCGAGGCCGTCTCCGCCGACGGCACGAAGATCGCCTACACGGTCCGGGGGACCCGGGGCCCGGCCCTGGTGTTCGTCCACGGGTGGACCGGGGACGCCGGCGTCTGGGACGCCCAGGTCGACGCCTTCTCCCCGCGGTACCGGGTGGTCACCCTCGACCTGGCGGGCCACGGCAAGTCCGCGGACACCCGAAAGGAGTGGACCATCCCCCGCTTCGGCGAGGACGTGCTCGCCGTGCTCAAGGTCCTGCGGCTCCGGCACGCGGTCCTGGTGGGCCACTCCATGGGCGGCCCGGTCATCCTGGAGACGGCCCGGATGGCCACCGGGGGGGAAGTGGCGGCCCTCGTCCCGGTGGACACCCTCCACAAGCTCGACCGGTCCATGTCCCCCGATCAGATCCAGACCTTCGTCGGGCTCCTGAAGAAGGATTTCGTCGCCGGCTGCCGGGACGCTCTCGCCCCCCACCTGTTCGCACCGGGGACCGACCCCGCCCTGAAAACGAAGGTCCTGGACAAGATGACCGCGGCGTCGCCAGAGATCGCCGTCCCCGCCATGGAAAACCTCCTGAAGTGGGACCCGCGGGGCTGGGCGGGATCGCTCTCGTGCCCGGTGCGGGCCGTCAACGCTGACCTGGCCCCCACGGACATCGAGGCGAACCGGAAGTTCATCAAGGATTACGAGGTGGTCGTCCTGAAAGGCCGGGGACACTTCCCCATGATGGAGGCCCCGGAGGAGTTCAACCGGGCGCTCGGGCAGATCCTCGACCGGCTCTTCCTGAAGGAGTGAACCGCGACGTGGCGGAGCGGCGGCGCGAGGAGACCCCGGCCGCCACCCCGGCGGGGAGGCGGCGCCCGGCGACCGTTTTCGCGCGGCTCCGGAACCGTTACCGGCACGCCTTTTCCGGGCTGCCGCCGTCGGTCTCGACACGGCCGTGTACTCTCTCGCCTTCACCCTGGCCCCGCCGGCCGGCCTGTGAATTTACGAACGCCTCGGGGCCACCGCCCGCTGGGGCGGCTGCGGCTTCCTCGGTCTCGTCGTCTGTGTGGTCTGCACCCTGATCCCCCGGAGGCAGTCCCACCCCAGACCCTGATCACGCCCGGGGCCCTCTCCGGGAGCCGACCGCCCCCGATCACGGGAAGGTGGCGTTTTCTGCGGAAAACACGTGTTGACAGAGGATAGCTCATTTGCTAATCTGGTCAGGAGTCCTGACCCCTTTTCAGACGAAATCGGGCAGCAGAAAAACAGAATGCGCCTCTACCTGATCAACCCGTCCAATCCCCTCGTCAGCATCGTTCACGTCAAGGAGAGCCGCTGGAACCGTTACCGCGTCTGGAAACCCCTCAGCCTCATGGTGCTCGCGGGCCTGACGCCGCCGGGCTGGGACATCGCCATCCTGGACGAAAACGTCTCACAACCCGATTACGCGTCCTTGCCTCGCCCCGACCTCGTGGGCATCACCGCCTTCACGTCCCAGGCGAACCGCGCCTACGAGATCGCCGACTTCTACCGCAACCTGGGCGTCCCCGTCGTCATGGGCGGCATCCACGCCACCATGTGCCTAGACGAGGCCCTGGACCACGTGGATGCCGTCGTCACCCGGGAAGCCGACGTGATCTGGCCTCAGGTCCTCGAGGACCTGAAGCGGGGTGACCTGAAGCGCCGCTACGACGGCGGACTGGCGCCGGTCGACCGCATCCCCCCCGCACGGCACGACCTGCTGACCGGCGAGTACGCCTTCGGGGCGATCCAGACCACCCGCGGCTGCCCCCTGAACTGCAATTTCTGCAGCGTCACGGCGTTCAACGGGGCCCACTACCGGCAGCGACCGGTTGCGGACGTGGTGGAGGAATTCCTGACGGTCCCCGAGAAACTGGTGCTCGTGGTGGACGACAATCTCATCGGGACGAAGCCGGAGCACATCGAGCGCGCCAAGGAACTGTTCCGCGCCCTGATCGCGGCCCGCCTCCGGAAGGAGTGGGTCGCCCAGGCCACCATCAACTTCGCCGACGACGAGGAACTCCTCACCCTGGCCAAGAAGGCGGGTTGCCGGGGCGTCTTCATCGGCTTCGAGTCCCCTACGCCGGAGGGGCTCAAGGAACTCGGAAAGAAATTCAACCTCCTGAAAGGAAGGGATATCCGGGATTCCGTGCGCCGGATCCAGCGGCACAAACTGCTGGTGGTGGGCTCCTTCATCATCGGCCTGGACGTCGACGAGGCGGGGATCGGCCGCCGGATCGCCCAGACGGCCCGCCGCTACGGCGTGGACAACCTCAACACCCTCTTCCTGACCCCCCTGCCGGGGACCCGGTTGTGGGACCAGTTGAACGAACGGGGGCGGATCGCCCTGGACGACCCCTCCACGGAATGGAAATACTACACGCTGACGTTTCCGGTCGCTCGTTACCTTCGGCTGTCTCTCGAGGCCGTCATCGAGGAAATGATGACCTGCAACCGGGACTTCTATGCCTTCGGGAGCATCCTTCACCGCGTGTGGCGGTGCGTGCTGGGGCGGCGCCACCCCCTCATCAGCCTGGTGGGCAACCTCTCCTACCGGAGCAACCTGAAGGTGGACCTCGCCGCTTACCGGAATTTCACCCGGGAGAAGGGAGCGCGGTTCGCGTGCGCGGAGAGCGCGACAACGTAAAGGGTCCCATCCATCATCTGGTACTGCCCGCGGGCCACGCGAACGGTCTCAGTACCCCAGCTTGCGGAGGCGCTCGTCGGAGATGCCGAAGTGGTGGGCGATCTCGTGGACGAGGGTGATGCGGACCTGTTCCACCACCTGCCGGCGGTTTCGGCACATCCGGAGGATGGGTCGGCGGTAGAGGACGATGCGGTCGGGGTAGAGGGGGTCGGCGAAGGCGCTGCGGGCGGTGCGGGGGACCCCCTGGTAGAGGCCCAGCAACGTCCCCCGGCCTTCCAGGCCCATCTCGCGGAGGGTCTCGAGGGACGGCCGCTCTTCCACACAAATCTCGACGTTCTCCAGGAGTTGCCGAAACTCCTCGGGGACCTCGGCGTAGGCCTGGGCCACCATGTCCTCGAATTCTTCCATGTCGGGCAGCACGGCGTCCTCCCGTGGTCTGGGTTGCGGCCCTGAGGGCGCTGGCGTATGGTAGCGCACGCCGCCGGCGAATGCAACCGGGCCGTGCCGAGGCCAGCGGTTTCGCATCATGAGGACAAGCAGGGCCAAAAGGGGCGCGGTGAGAGGTTTTGAAGCGTTTCAGAGACAGCCGGCATTCTTGTGCGAGGGGGGTGATAGAGCAAAAGCGGCGTTAAAGTGGA